>NZ_JZWY01000141.1:0-39166 GCF_000966955.1 Streptomyces sp. NRRL S-495 | reverse complement strand
GGGCTCGGTCGCTGGGTTCGGTCGCTGGGCTCGGCCGCGGCCGGTCGGCGCGTGACGGCCGACGGGGCGCCGAACGGGACGCCCTCCGGGAACGCCGAACGGCCCCGGACGGTGGTCCGGGGCCGTTCGGGGCGTGCAGGGCGTGGCGGGGCACGGCGGGGTGCGGCGGGGCGGGCCGGTCGGGCACCGCCCCGCCCGTGCGGGGGAGAGGTGCTACCGGCGCAGCGGGCCCTCACAGGTGTAGTCGGCGCTGCCGGCGCGGCCGGTGGGCCAGACCTCGACCTGGCCGAACCAGCAGTTCATGTCGGCGAGGTTGTTGGCGGCGGCGCCGCCGCGGGTGAGCAGGTAGTAGTCGACGGTGGCGGCCATGTCCGCGCGGACCTTGCCGGCGTCGAGGGTGTTGGTGAGGTTGGCGGTCATCCGGCCGGTGCAGGTGAACCGCATGGTGTTGTTCCAGTCGGCGTTGTCCTTGCAGACCGGGGTGTTCTGGGTGGCGCGGGCGAAGGCGTCCTGGACCTCGGAGGCCCAGGCGTAGGTGAGCCGGCTGTTCGGCGTGTAGGTGGTGACCGGCACGTAGAGGTTGTCGGCGAGCGGGATCTCGGCGTCCAGGAAGGCGTTGTACTCGCGCTGGAGGGCGGCGTCCCGGCCGAGGCGGTCGCGCCAGGCGTTGTAGCCGGTGACGTCGTCGGCGCGCAGCAGCCGGTACATCTCGGCGAGCTGGTCGGGGTGGCGCTCGCCGAGCAGGTTGAAGAAGGTGGCCGCGTAGGGGTAGACGCGGAAGCCGAGGCTCTCCCAGCTGGCGTGCAGGATCTGATCGACCGTCAGGCGCGGTGTGCCGGAGGCGCCTTCCTGGGCGATCTGGCGGACCATGTACTTGCGGGCCTTGACGCCGTCCTTGGAGGTGGAGCCGGCGAAGTACTCGGCGGTGCCCTCGTTCATCGCGAAGGTGGCGGAGCCGGGCCAGCGGGTGGTGTAGCCGGACTCCGGGATCGCCCAACGGGCGTTCAGGTAGTGGGTGTACTCGTGCCGGAAGAGCTCCTCCAGGCTGAAGTACGACTCGGCGGTGGTCCGCTGGTAGGTGTAGAAGGTGGAGTTCTCCTCGATGAACATGCCGCCGTTCTCGACGTCGCCGATCCCGAACAGCAGGTACTGGAGCGAGCGGTAGTTCGTCTTGGTGTCGTACAGCTGCACCGTGAGGGTGGGGTGGGTGTCGTCGGCGAGCGGCCGGTCGGTGCCGACGACCCGGAAGAACTGGGCCTTGACCTGCTTGGTGGCGTAGTACAGCTGGTCGGCGGTGGCCCGGTCGAGGGCGGTGCGGATGACCAGGGTGCCGTTGTCGTAGGTGTAGGTGTTCGGGAAGAACTGCTGGACCAGCTCGGCCCGGCAGGCCCCGTACTGGCCGCAGAGGCCGAACTCGTTGAGCGGGACGGCCAGGTTGAGCCAAGGGCGGCTGAGGCGGCCGAAGTTGTTCTGGACGGTGGTGACCACGCCGCCGATCTCGGCCTTGATCCCGTCCTTGAGCGAGTCCACCAGGGTGTACCGGGCGTACTCGTTCATGGCGTCGCCGACGGCCCACTCGGTATCGGTGCCCTTGAGGTGGGCGTAGCCGGAGAAGGCGCGGATCGCCTGCCGGTAGCCCGGGTTGGCGACGGCCGCGGCGCGGAAGGCGCCGCCGTCCTCGGCGACGTTGTTGACGCCCTGGAAGTTGAGCTGGAGCGCGGCCTGGAGGGCCCAGTTCCAGCCCCGGTCGCCGATGTACGCCGTGCCGGGGGTGGCGTACTGGCGCAGCACCCGCTCCAGGAGCGGCAGTCGGCCGGGGCGCAGCTTGGGGGCGGTGGAGGTCTGGATCAGCTCGCCCATGGTGTAGCCGGCGGCGCTGGTCTGGTCGAACGCGCGGGGGTTGGCGGTGTAGGCGGTGATCGCGCGGTCGATCGCGGCCGCGGTGGCGTCGTCGTTGAGGTCGAACTCGCGGTGGCCGTAGTCGAAGTAGACCGCGACGTGCAGGTAGTACCAGAGTTCCTGCTGGTTGCGGTTGTTGGCGCTGTCGAAGCCGGGGGAGAGGGCGGTGATCCGGTCGGCGACGGCGCGCACGTGGGCCGGGGTCAGCACCTTGGCGAGCTCGGGGCTCCAGTCGACCAGCAGCGGGCGCAGACAGCCCTCGTAGCTGTGCGAGCGGTCGGCGAGGAAGTCGGCCAGGGCGGCCGGGGAGAGGGCGGTGAAGGAGGCGAGCGAGCAGGCCGCGGCGGCGTCGGCGGCGGTCGGGGCGGCCTGGGCGGTGGGGGTGGACGGGTCGGCGGCCGGCCGGGTGGCGTCCGTGGTGGGCTGGAGCGCTTCGTTGCCCGGCGCCCCCTCGGGACCGGGGGCGCCGGTGGTGCTGCTGCCGTGGGCGATGTCGCCCGTCGGGCCGGCCGGGTGGGCGGTGGTCCCGCCGAAAGCGGCGGCCGGGTCGGTGGTCCGCCCGGAGGCGGCGGGGGGTGTGACGGCCTGGGCGCTCTGGACGAGCGGGGCGGCGAGGGTGGCTGCGAGGGCTGCGGAGAGCAGGACCGAGCGCAGGCGGGGGGTGGTGGGCACAGGAGCTCCAGTTGAGCATGTGGGGGGTGCGCGGGGCGGGGCGTGCTGGGGGTTCGGAGCCGTGGGGGGCGCCGGGGCCGCCCGGACCGCGCGGGGGTTCGGTGACGCCGAGGGAAACGATGATGATCTCTCGACTCACTGACCAGTAAAATAGTAATGTCAAATTGCATTGCGCAAGGGCTGGTGGGAGGGCAGATCGGCCGCCGGTAACGAGAGGGTCTCGACCGGGGGTCGGTGGCGCGCAGGGTCTTGACGGGGAATCGACCGGGGGCGTTTGCTGGCCTCCGCTCGTTGAAGGTTGATCGGTTCTGTTCGTTTGTGTGGGATTTGAACGTTCAAATCGCTGCGCCCGCCCGACCAAGGAAAGGTCATGCCCGAGTACCTGAAGAAGTTCGCCGAGCCGTTCGGCTACCTGGACTTCGCCCGCTTCGGGCCGGTGTCGGACCCGGTCCGCCGGGTGCTGCTCCGCGAGGCCGACCGGCTCCACCGGCACGGCTGGGACGCGCTCGAGAGCCTCGACGCGGACACCGCGGCGGCGGCCCGGACGGCCGGCGGGCTGCTGGGCTGCGCGCCGCACGAGATCGCCTTCGTCGGCTCCACCTCGCACGGGCTCTTCGCCGCCGCCCACGCGGTCGGCGCCGGTGCGGGAGCCGCCGGTGGCCCGAGGACCGTCGGCGGTGCCGCGTCGGGCGGCACCGCCGGCGGATCCGCCCCGGACGGGACCGTGCTGGTGGCGCGGAACGACTTCCCCGGCGCCGTCTACCCGTGGCTGCGCGCCGCCGACAACGGCGGACTGACGGTCCGCCTGCTCGAAGGCCCGGTCACCGCCGACCTGGTCCGGGAGCACCTGGACGACCAGGTGCGCGCCGTCGCCGTCTGCGCCGTCGACGCCGCGACCGGCTACCGGGCGCCACTGGCCGCGATCAAGGAACTGATCGGGCCGGACCGGATCCTGGTGGTCGACGCCGTCCAGGCCCTCGGCGCCGTGGAGTTCGCCGCCGACGCGGCCGACGTGCTCGCCTCCGGCGGCCAGAAGTGGCTCCGGGCCGGCTGGGGCGCGGCCGTCCTGATGGTCCGCGACCGGATCGCCGACCGGATCGGGCCCGGCCTCAGCGGCTGGTCCGGCGTGGTCGACCCGATCGACGCGCCCGTCCACCCCTGCCCGCCCCGGCCCGGCGCCGTCGCCCACACCCTCACCAACCCCGACGGCCCCGCCGTCGCCGCCCTGGGCGCCGCGCTCGCCCTGGTGCGGGAGGAGGGCACCGGCCGGATCGAGGCCCGGATCGGCGAGGTGCTCGGCGGACTGCTCGCCGCGGCCCGCGCCGCGGGCGCCGAGACCGGCGGCGGCCCGACGGCGGACGCCCCCTACGGCTCCTACCGCGGCGCCGGCGACCCGGCCGCCCACGGCAGCGGGATCGCCCGGCTGCGACTGCCCGGCGCCGAGCCCGCCGCCGTCCACCGCGCGCTGACCGCCGCCGGCCTGTCCACCACCCTGCGGGCCGGCTGGATCCGGCTCTCCCCGCACGCGAGCACCGACCCCGGGACCGCCGAGCTGCTCGGCGAGACGCTCGCCCACGTACGGCGGGGCGCCCGCACCGCCTGAGCGGACGCCCCGCGCCCGGCCGTCCCCGCCTTCGGGCGGGGCGGCCGGCACCCCGCACCACCGTGCACCCGGTACCACCGCGCACCCCGCAGCCGGTACCACCACGAACCCGGTACCACCCGGACCACCGAGCACCACCCGCACCACGACGCTCCACCGAGCGCCACGACGCACCACCCCGCATGCACCACCTGGCACCACCGACGTCCCACCCCGTCCCGCTCGACGTCCACCCCCTCAGAAGGGCATGCCATGTCACACCTCTCCCGTCGCGACCTGCTGCGCGCCTCCGGCGCCGGCCTGCTCACCCTCACCGCCGGCGGCGCCCTCGCTGCCTGCGGCGGCTCCAACGGCTCCGGCTCCTCCGGTGGGGACGCCGCCACCGGCACCATCACCGTCTGGTCCTGGACCAGCGCCGCCGACGCCCTGCGCGGCGTCGTGCCCGCCTTCGAGAAGGACAATCCGGGCATCAAGGTCGACGTCCAGGACGTCGGCAACCCGGCCATCTGGGACAAGATCACCGTCGGCCTGGCGGCCGGCGGCCAGGGCCTGGCCGACGTCCTGCACATCGGCTGCGACTACCTGCCCGGCTACCTGGAGAAGTTCCCCAACGGCCTCGCCGACCTCTCCGCCCTCGGCGCCGACGCCCACAAGGACAAGTTCGCCAAGGGCCTGTGGCCGGTCGTCACCGACAAGGACGGCAAGGCCCGCGCCCTCCCCTGGGAGGTCAACGCCCAGGGCTTCTTCTACCGCAAGGACATGTTCGACCGGGCCAAGCTCGACCCGACCACGTTCGAGACCTGGGACGACGTGATCGCCGGCGCCGACGCCTTCAAGGCGGCCAACCCCGGCGTCGGCGTGCTCGGCATCAACAAGCCCGGCACCCCCGGCCCCGACGTCGACTTCCTGCAGTCCCTGATGCAGCAGCAGGGCGCGTTCTTCTTCGACCTCAAGGGCGACATCACCCTGACCTCGCCCGAGTGCGTCCGCGCCCTCACCCTGGTCAAGCGCCTCAACGACGCCGGCCTCGTCATCGAGACGCCCGGCTCCACCGCCTGGCGCACCCAGATGAAGGACAGCCAGCTCGGCGCCGGCCCGCAGCCCTCCTGGGCCGCGCACTACATCGAGACCAAGTTCCCCGACCTGAGCGGCAACTGGCGGCTCACCCGGCCGCCGGCCGTCACCCCCGGCGGCAAGCGCACCGCCATCGTGAACACCACCCACCTGGCCGTCGCCGGCTCCAGCCCCCGCCGCGCCGCCGCCTGGAAGTTCGTCGAGTACGCGCTCACCCGGGCCGACTCGGTCAACGCCATGTTCAAGGCCGGCAGCGTCTTCCCGGCGCTCACCGCCGCCTACCAGGACCCGATCTACAGCGAGCCGAGCGCCTACTACGGCGGCCAGCCGGTCCTGAAGACCTTCACCGACCTGCTCTCCGAGGGCGGCGACGCCACCAACTACTCCGGCGACTACGCCCGCGCCCTCAAGCTGGTCAGCGACGCCCAGACCAAGGTCCTGGTCAAGGGCGGCGACCCGGCCGAGGCGCTCCAGGACGCGGCCAAGCAGCTGGCCCAGCAGACCGGGCGCAAGATCAAGTGACGGCCGCCGCTCCTCCGGCCACCCGGCCGGCCGCCCCGGCGGCGGTCCGCCCGGCCGCCGTCCGGCGCGCCAGGCTCCGCCGCCGGGCCGTGCCCTACCTGCTGCTCGCGCCTGCGCTGATCCTCTTCGGGGTCTTCAAGGCCTACCCGATCATCTCCTCGCTGCTGCTGTCGCTGACCGCCGGCTCCGGCAGCGTCACCCACAGCGCCGGCCTCTCCAACTACGAACGGCTGCTGCACGACCCGCAGTTCTGGACCGCGCTCGGCAACACCGCCCGGATCCTGGTCGTGCAGGTCCCGGTGATGCTCGCGCTCGCCCTCCTGCTGGCGGTCGGCCTCAACGCGGCGTTCGTCCGCTGGCGCACCGTGTGGCGGCTCGGCGTCTTCATGCCCACCGTCACCGGACTGGTCGCCACCGGCATCCTGTTCTCCTTCCTCCTCAACACCAAGGACGGTGCGGTCAACAACCTCCTGGACTCGATCGGCCTGCCGACCATCGACTGGTTCGGCGACGGCTTCTGGGCCCGGATGGCTGTCGTCCTCGTGCTGACCTGGCACTACACCGGCTACAACGCCGTCATCTACCTGGCCGGCCTGCAGGGCATCCCCAAGGAGCTGTACGAGGCGGCCATGGTCGACGGCGCCGGACCGGTGCGCCGGTTCCGCTCGGTCACCCTGCCCGCGCTGCGGCCCGTGCTGCTGTTCACCGTGGTGCTCTCCACCATCGGCACCCTCCAACTCTTCGACGAGCCCTACGTCCTGACCCGCGGCGGCCCCGACAGCGCGACCCTCACGGTCTCGATGTACCTGTACGACAACGGCTTCCGCTACTTCGACTTCGGCTACGCCTCCGCCATCGCCTACGCGCTCACCCTGCTCGTCTCGGTGCTCGGCGCGGCCCAGATGCGCCTGATGGGAGAACGCGAATGACCTCTGCCGCCACCTCCGTCGAGCCCGTCGCGCCGGGCCCGGCGGCCCCGCCCGCCGTACCGGCGCCGACCGGCCCGAGCCTCTGGCGCCGACTGCGCGGCTGGCCGATCACCCTGGTGCTCGCCGCCGTCACCGGGCTGTCGATCGCCCCGTTCTACTGGCTGGTGATCGCCGCCACCCGCAGTGACGGCGAGATCTTCTCCTGGCCGCCGAAGCTGCTGCCCGGCTCCCACCTGGGCGACAACATCGGGCACCTCCAGGACCGGGTCGGCCTCGTCCGGGTCCTGCTCAACTCGCTGCTGGTGTCCGGCCTGCAGACCCTCGGCGGGCTCGTCGTGGCACTGCTGGCCGGGTACGCCTTCGCCAAGTTCCGGTTCCGGGGCCGCACGGTGCTGTTCGCCGTGCTGCTGTCGACCCTGGTCGTGCCGGACCAGGTGATGCTCGTCCCGATGTTCAAGATGATGATGTCCTTCGGGCTGCTCGACAGCTACCAGGCGCTGATCCTGCCCGGCCTGTGCGTGCCGTTCGCGATCTTCCTGATGCGGCAGTCCCTCAGCGCCATGCCGGACGAACTGCTCGACGCCGCCCGGGTCGACGGCGCCGGCGAACTGCGGGTGCTGTTCGGCATCGTGGTACCGGTCATGCGGCCGGTGCTCGCCGCACTGGGCATCTTCCTCTTCCTCGGCTCCTGGAACAGCTTCGTCTGGCCGCTGATCGCCCTGCGCAGCACCGACATGCACACCCTGCCGGTCGCCCTCGCCACCCTCCAGGGCATGAAGGCCAACACCGACTACGGCTCGATCCTCGCCGGAACCGCGATATCCACCCTGCCGATGATGGTCCTCTTCCTGGTCCTCCAGCGGCAGTTCATCTCCGGCCTGCTGGCCGGTGCCACGAAGGGCTGAACCGAACCATGACGGACACCAGCGACGAGATCTGGGAACCCCACGCCCCCGCCACCACCGCGCGCCCCCGCCCGGTGGACCTGCCCGGCCCCGCCGCCGGACGGCTGGAGCTGCTGGTCGCCGGGACAGCGAGCGTGAACGTCCTCGCCGAGGGCGTCATCGAGGTCACCGCAGAAGACCCCAGGACGGGACCGGGGACGTCCGGATCGAGTGGCGCACCCCCTGCGTCGACGTCACCTCCTTCTGGACCCCCGACCCGCGCGGCACCGGCTGGCTGCCCGCCTCCTGGAGCGCCCCGCGCCGCACCGGCCTCTCCCGCGGCGCCCCCGTCGCCGCCCTCGTCGGCACCGGCGACACCACCGTCTGCGCCTTCGCCGCCGACCGCGAGGAGGCCCTCGCCAGCGGCGGCGTCGTCGAGGAGACCGGCGAGTTCCGGTTCTGGGTCCAGGCCGCCGGCCGCCTCACCGTCCGCATCGACACCTCCGGCCGCCACTTCGGCCGCAGCCTCGCCGAACTCGCCGACTGGTGGGCCGGGGGCCGCCCGGTCCACGTCCCCGACGCCGCCCGCCTCCCCGCCTACTCCACCTGGTACGCGCTGCACCAGAACATCACCCCGGAGACCGTCGAACGGCAGGCCGCGCTCGGCAAGGAGCTCGGCCTCGACACGATCATCGTCGACGACGGCTGGATGACCACCGACCGCACCCGCGGCTACGCCCACTGCGGCGACTGGGAACCCCACTCGCTGCCCGACACCGCCGCCCACGTCGCCCGCGTGCACGACCTCGGCGTGCAGTACATGCTCTGGTACGCGCTGCCGTTCATCGGGAAGGACAGCGCCGCCTGGGCCGAGCTGAGCCGGTTCGCCCTGGTCGACGCCGCCCACATGGGCGCCGTCGTCGTCGACCCCCGGTACCCGGCCGTCCGCGCCCACCTGGTCGACCGGCTCGCCCGGGCCGTCGAGGAGTGGGGCATGGACGGGCTCAAGGTCGACTTCATCGACTGGTTCGGCGTCCAGGACCCGCCCGCCGCCGGACCCGAGGCCGACTGCGCCACCGTCGACGAGGGCCTGCACCTGCTGCTCGCCGAGATCCGCCGCCGGACCGTCGCCGCCGCGCCCGAGTCGATGATCGAGCACCGCCAGCCCTACGTCAGCCCCGGCCTGTGGCCCTACGCCACCATGGTCCGGGCCGTCGACTGCCCGCTCAGCGCGCAGGAGAACCGGCAGCGCGTCGTCGACACCCGGCTGATCGCCGGACCGCTCGCGGTCCACTCCGACATGCTGATGTGGCACCCCACCGAACCGGTCGAGCAGATCGCCTGCCACCTGATCAACGTCCTGTTCGGCGTGCCGCAGATCTCCGTCGACCTCGCCGTCCAGAGCCCCGCGCAGCGCGAGACGCTCGCCTTCTGGCTCGGTGTCTCCCGTGCCCACGTCGACACCCTGCAGCTCGGCGAGTTCCGGCCGGCCCGGCCCGACCTCGGCTACCCGATGATCGGCGCGATCGGCGACGGCACCACCGTCGTCGCCCGGTACGCGGCGCTGCCCGTCGCCACCGGCACGGACGCCGCCGGCGAGTGGCGTACGCTGCTGGTCGCCAACGCCGACGCCGACCCCGGGGTCCGCCTCACCGGCGGCCGGGGCACCGCCGAGGCAACCGTCCAGGACGCCCGCGGCCGGACCGTCGGCACCTCGACCGTCCACCTGGACGGCGGCCTCGTCGACGTCCCCCGGGGCGGCCTGCTGACCCTGCGCCGGGTCTGACGGCCGGCGCCCGGCGGGGCGGCACCCATGTGAAGGAGAACCGATGACCACCCCGGGAGCACGCCCCGCGCGCCGCGTCACCACCATCGCGGACGTGGCCCAGGCGGCCGAGGTGTCCCGGCAGACCGTCTCCAACGCACTCAACGCCCCGCACCGGGTCCGCCCCGACACCCTCGCCCGGGTCAACGCGGCGATCGAGCGGCTCGGGTACCGGCCCGACCAGTCCGCCCGGTCGCTGCGCACCGGCGAGCGCCGCACCATCGGCTACCTCGCCCCGGTCGACGACCCCTTCGACCCCAACCCGCTGATGGCGGGCTTCCTCGAAGCCCTCGTCGACGCGGCCGGGGCCGTCGGCCACCACGTGCTGCTCCTCCGCCCGGCGGCGGGGGAGCAGGACGTCCGGGCGGTGATCGACGGCGTGGTGGCGGCCCGCCAGGTCGACGGCCTGGTCCTCGCCGACGTCCTCCCCGACGACCCCCGCGCCGCCCACGCCGCCCGGGTCGGCATCCCCTTCGCCGCCTTCGGCCGCACCGGGCCCGGCCTCCCGCAGCACTGGGCCGACATCGACAACGCGGCCGCCACCGCCGAGGTCGCCCGCCACCTCGCCGCCCGCGGCCACCGTCGGGTCGCCTTCGTCGGCGCGGCCACCGCCCTGCCGTGGCTCGCCGCCCGCCGCGAGGGCTTCCACCACGAGGCCGCCCGCCTCGGTCTCTCCCTCGCCCCGGCACCCCCCGCCGGCGGCCTCCGCGCCCTGCTGCGCGAGCCGGACCGGCCGACCGCCCTCGCCACCGACAACGACCTCGCCGCCCTCGACATCTACGAGGCCGCCCGCGCGGAGGGCCTCCAGGTCGGCCGCGACCTCGCCGTCACCGGCTTCCACGACACCCCCCTGGCCCGCCACCTCCACCCGCCGCTGACCTCGATGCGGCTCCCCCTGCGGACCATCGCCACCACGGTCGTCACCCGCCTGCTGGCCCAGTTGCGCTCCGATGCCCCGGTCGGGGCGGAGGGGGTGGAGCTGGCGGCGGAGCTGGTGGTGCGGGAGAGTTCCGCGGGGGCCGCGCCCGGGAGTTGAGGGTGATGGCGGCTCGGCGGCCCGGTGCGGGACTCGCAGGACCTGAACTGACGTAGCATCACCTCCTTCGTTCGTCGTCGGCACGGAGGTGCGGGATGCGTCGGGTTGCGATCGTCGGGGCGGGGCAGGCGGGGTTGCAGGTGGCCTTGGGGCTGCTGGCGGCCGGTGGGTACGAGGTGACGGTGGTGTCCGGCCGGACGGCGGGGGAGTTGCGGGCGGGGCCGGTGCTGTCGACCCAGGCGATGTTCGGTCCGGCCTTGCGGGTGGAGCGGGCGGCCGGGCTGGACCTGTGGGCGGGGGAGGCGCCGCAGGTGCGGTCGGTGGACGCCGTGCTGGTGCCCGAACCCGGCCTGCGGGCACTGGAGTTCACCATGACGCTGGACGAGCCGGCGCAGTCGGTGGACCAGCGGATCAAGATGGCGCGCTGGCTGGAGCTGGTCGAGGAGCGCGGCGGGCGGGTCGAGTACCGGGAGCTGGACCGGGCCGGGCTGGGCGCGTTGGCGGCGGCGCACGAACTGACGCTGGTCGCGGTTGGTCGGGGCGAGCTGGCCGGGATCTTCGCGCGGGACGCGGCCCGCTCGCCCTTCGACGCCCCGCAGCGGCGGCTGGCCGCGCTGTACGCGCACGGCGTGGGCGCGCCCGATCCGGCGGCCGGCCCCCGGGCACGGATGCACGCGGTGCCCGGGGTGGGGGAGTTGTACCTCCAGCCGGCCCTCACCCGCTCGGGGCCGTGCGACATCCTGCTGTGGGAGGCGGTGCCCGGGAGCGCGTTCGACTGTTTCGGCGATCGCCCGACGGGTGCCGAACAGCTGCGCCGGATGCGGGAGTTGATGGCGGAGTACCTGCCGTGGGAGGCGGCGCTGTGGGCGGCGGCCGAACCGACGGACGCGGGCGCGTCGCTGTACGGCGCGCTGACCCCGGTGGTGCGGCACCCGGTGGCGCGGCCGGCCGGCGGGGCGGCGGTGCTGGGGATCGGGGACGCGCTGGTGGTCAACGACCCGATCACCGGCCAGGGCGCCAACAGCGCGGCGCGGGCGGCCGAGACGTACCTGCGGGCGATCGTCGGGCGGGGCGACGGGCCGTTCACGGCGGAGTGGATGACGGAGCTGTTCGAGGGCTTCTGGCAGCGGCACGCCCGCCACGGGGTGGCGCTGACGGCGGACCTGCTGACGATGCCGGAGCACCTCCAGGGGGTGTTCGCCGCGGCGGCCGAGCACGAGCCGGTGGCCCGCCGGCTGGCCAACACCTATGCCGAACCCGCCGACCACGCGGCCTGGCTGGCGACGCCGGAGCTGACGGCGGCCTACCTGGCCACGCTCCGCCCGCAGGCCGGCTGAGCAGTCGGGCGGTCGGGCGGTCGGGCGGCCGCGTGCTGCGGAGGGACTGTGCCCGACCGTCCGTCAGTGGCGCCGTGCTTGCGCGTTCCCGGGGCCCGCCGGGCCCTCAGACCGTGTCGCCGGCCCGGAGCTCCTTGGCGATCTGGCGGCGGCCGGCGATCAGGGCCTCGGCGAGCACACCGGCCGTGACCAGGGCGGTCAGCGCCAGCGCCGGGGGGAGGACGGCGCCGAGGCGGAGCGGCAGGCCGGGCGGGACGTCGGTGCCGAGCAGGGCGGACAGGTCGAGCGCCGGGCCGAGCAGGACGACGGCGGCGAGGGAGGCGAGCAGGCCGCCGGTCGCCGCGAGCAGCGTCTGCGGCAGGGTCTCGACCAGGATCAGCGCCAGCCCCTGACGGGGGCGCAGCCCCATGGTGCGCAGCCGGGCCAGCGCGGCGGACCGGTCGGGGGCGGCCCGGACCAGCGTGAGCAGGGCGGCGAGCAGGGCGAACGCGCCCGCGCCGGCGGTTCCGACGCGGAACACCAGGACGGCGGCCTGCCGCAGCGGGTCCTCGGTGAGTTCGGCGGTGAGCGCGGTACTGGTCTTCACCAGGTAGCCGTCCGGGATGTCGCCGGGGTTCGGGCCGACGACCGGGATGCCGGTCCGCCGCGCGGTGTCCGCGACGATCGGGTGCACGGGCAGGTCACGGGTCAGCGACCGGACGGCCGTCTCGTCGATGTCGCCGACGGCGAACCAGTGGCCGTGGTCCCCCAGTCCGGGCACCCGGGCGGTGGCGGGCCCGGCCGGGAGGACGATGAACGGGTGGGTGGAGCCGCGCAGCGCCGGGGTGGCGTCGATCGTGCCCGCGTACTGGGCGCGCAGTTCGCCGGTGCTGGTCAGGTAGATCCGCTCCGCCCCGGCCCGGCCGCCGAGTTGCTCGACCAGTCCGCGCGAGTACAGGGCGGGGACGGGGACTTCGCGCGCGTCCGGTCCGGTCGGGCCGTCGGGGGCGGCCAGCAGTGCCGGGTCGAAGGCGCCGCGCCCGACGGACCGGGAGATCTCCGCGTAGGCCGTCGGGTCGACGACCACCAGGCTGATGGTGAGGTGGCGTTCGCCCGGGCGCAGTACGGCCGCGTCGGTGAGCAGGGTGACATTGGTGGAGGCCCGGACGCCGGGCAGCCGGTCGGCCCGCTCGGCGAAGGAGTCGGCCAGGCCGAAGCCCTTGGGGGCGCTCACCATGACGTCGCCGCCGGTGGCCAGGCGGGCCTCGCGGGCCCGGCCGGAGTCGACCGCCTCGATCACGTCGGCGCCGAACCCGGCGGTGGTGACGGCGAGCAGCAGCGCGAGCGTCGGCAGGACGGCCGGGCGCGGCCGCCCGCCCGCGCCGCGTGCCGCACCGGCCAGTCCGAGGAAGCCGACGGCGCCGCGCCGCCGGCCGACCGCGCGGGCGAGGGCGCCGATCAGCGGCGGCTGGATCCGGGCCAGCAGTAGGCCGGTGCAGAGGGCGATCAGCAGCGGGGCGGCGACCAGCAGCGGGTCGATCCCGGCCCCGGGTGGGGCGGCGCCGCGCCGGCGGACCTCGACCACCGCGGCGGCCGTCAGCAGGAGCAGGCCGAGTTCGCCGACGAGCCGTCGCGCGCCGTCGCGCCGGACGGCCCGGCGGGGGGTCAGCAGCATCAGGGCCCGGGCCGGGAAGGCCAGCAGCGCGCACAGGACGGCCGTCACCGCCGCGAACAGCGCGGCGCCCCAGCGGGGGGTGGGCAGCAGCAGGAGGGCGAGCAGGGTCCCGAGGGCGGCGCCGGGCAGGACGACGGTGGCGCCCTCGCCGAGCAGCCGTCGCAGCAGGTCCCGGCGGGAGCCGCCGCGGGCCTGGAGCAGCAGGAGTTCGGGGCCGCGCCGGTCGGCGGCCAGCGCGGCGGCCAGGCACAGGACGACGGTGACGACGCCGGCCAGCCCGGCCGGGCCGAGCGCCGCCAGCGGGGCGGCGGCGTCCCGCCGGGCGGTGGCCAGCGCGAAGAGGTCCGGCAGTGAGGAGAAGGTGCGCAGGTCGGTGCGGCCGGTGGCGGCCGCCAGGTCGGCGGCGGTGGGACCGCTCAGGTAGCTCGCGAGTTCGTGGGCGGCGTCGGGCAGCCGGTCGGCGCGCAGCGACGCCGGGTCGACGGGCAGCCGCCAGGAGAGCTCACCGCCCTGGGCCCACTCCATCAGCCGGGGCAGTTCGTCGCCGCCGGTCAGGCCGACCGCACTCCAGAAGCGGAGCCACTCGAAGGTCTTCGGGATCTCCAGGCAGGGCCGACGCAGGCAGTAGAGGTCGGTCCAGTACGGGTCGCTCTCGTCGTTCACCCGGAAGGTGCCGACCACCTCGGTGTCCGGCGAGCGCTTCATGCCGGGCTGGCGTTCCTCCGTCAGCACGTCGCCGACCCGGATGTTGAGCTTCTCGGCCGTCTGTTCCGCGACCACGATCGGCAGCGGCCGGCCGGGGGCGGCGGTCGGCCAGCGGCCCTCGACCAGGGTGGCGTGCTCGGAGAGCCCGGCCAGGTGGCGCAGTTCCAGGACCGGGGACGGGCCGTCGGGCCGCGACAGCTGCGGATTGCCGAGGACCTTCGTGCGAATGCCCCGCACGCCGAACACCGGTCCGCTCGCCGAGACGCGGAACTCCCCGCCGGTGCGGGCGGGCGAAGGTCGGAGCGGCTGACCAGGCTGGTCGCGCCGATGCCGCGATCGCGCAGGAAGTCGCGCAGGGCGGCGTCCTCGCCGCGGTCGACACCCCGGGGGAGCCCGGCGGAGAGCAGTACCACCACGAACACCAGCACGCCGTTGAGCAGCGCCGTCCAGGGTGCGGCCCGCAGCCGGGTGCGGACCCACCGGGCGGGCCGGTGCTCGGTGCGCACCGGGGGTGCGGTGGTTGCTGCCGCCGGGCCCTGCATCCGCGTTCTCCCCGCCCCCTGCGCCCGTCCCTGCGGGCGGTCGCCGATCCCGGCCCCTGGTGACCGGATAGCGGACGATGCTGTCAGAGCGGGGGCGGCTGCGGAAGGTCCGTTCGGGCAGACCGCGGGGGCGTCCGGGCCGTGCGGGGCCGGTGCGGGGCCGGGTGGTTCGTCACCGTCCGGTGTTCTGCGGCCTGCGCCGGTGGCGGCGGTCGGGGAGCGGGCGGGCCCGCAGCGGGCACTGTCGGTGCCGGGGGCTAGGTTCTGAGGTGTCGCCGGGCACCGCGCCCGCAGCGCCGGAACACCCCGTCACGCCCGTGCCCGGAAGGGGCCCACGCCATGTCAGCCACTGCCACCGACACGCAGTCGACGTACCTGGAGCTGTCCGAGGACAGCGGCAGCGCGCACAAGTTCTACGAGGTCCTGGTGGCCGGCGTGGACGTCACCATCACCTACGGGCGGATCGGCGAGAGCGGCCAGACCAAGACCACCGCCTACCCCACGCCGGAGAAGGCCGCGTCGGCGGCCGCCAAGAAGATCGGCGAGAAGGTCCGCAAGGGCTACGCCCCGGCGGTGCGCGGGGTGCGCGAGCGGCGGGCGGTGACGCGGCGGGCGATCGTCAGCACCCGTTCGACGGCCCGGCAGGCCCCGGTGCTGTGGCGGTTCAACTCCGGCGCGGCGGCGTTCGGCATCTTCGTCGGCGAGGAGCACGCCTGGGTGGGCAACGAGCGCGGCGACGTCTACACGCTGACCCACGACGGCGCGGTGACCGGCCGCTACGGGCTGCCGGACGGCGTCAAGTGCATCGTCGCGGACGACTGGTGGATCTACGCGGGCTGCGACAACGGCAAGGTGTACGACCTGGGCGGCAAGGTGCCGCGGGTGGCGTACGAGATAGCCGAGGACGTCGACATCTACTGGCTGGACATCCACGACGGCGTGCTCGGCGTGGCCGACGCGCGCGGCGGGATCACCACCGTCGACCACGAGGACGAGTTCCAGTGGCGGCGCTCGGCGGACGGCAGCGACGGCTGGATGGTGCGCTGCGACAACGACGGTGTGTACCACGGCCATTCGCGCGGTGTGAGCCGGTACGCGGCGCGCGGCGGCGCCCCGGTCTGGCACACCCGCACCGACGGCGAGGTGCTGTTCGGCTGGCAGGAGCGGGAGGAGGTGTTCGCCGGCACCTCGCGCGGCTCGGTGCACCGGCTGCGCAAGGCGGACGGTTCGGAGGCGGCCCGCTACCGCTGCGACGCCGCGGTGTTCTCCTGCGCGGCCTCGCCCGACGGCCGGTACGTCTTCGCGGGCGACAACCACTCCTCGGTGTACTGCTTCGACGCCGACGGCACCCGGCTGTGGAAGCTCGGCACCGGCTGCGGCTCGGCGTACAGCATGCAGTACCGCGACGGCCGGCTGTACCTGGTGACCACGGACGGTTCGCTGGTCTGCCTGGACGCGAGCGAGACGGCGGTGCGCGCCGCCGAGGAGGGCCGGCTGCCGCAGGCCGCCGAGGTGGACGGCAGCGGCTGGACGGCGGCGGTGGCCGGCGCGGAGATCGAGTCGGTGGTGGTCGGTTCGGCGGGCGCCGCGGGCGGCATCGAGGTGGAGTGCGTGCAGGACGGCGCCCGGCTGCGGGTGCGGGTGGTCTCGCCGGGTTACGACGCGACCCGCCGGGTGCAGTTCCCGAAGGACATCCGGGTGCCCGGTGCGCGGTACCTGGTGGCGGAGGTGCTGGAGTCCGGCAGCGGCTCGTTCTACCGGGCGCGGGGGGACATCAAGCGGCTGCTCTGAGTTCTCCTGACGGACTTTCCGTTCCCGTCGGGAGACCGTTGACAGCCCGTCACGGGCCTCGGTGTAATGCGGGTGCAATACGCACGCACGGCACACCGACCGACCGTTTCGGGCTGTTCCCGGGGAAAGCAGGGCGTCATGAGCGTGGACACCGTGGCCGTCGAGGATTCAGCGGGTTCGGCGGGTTCGGCGAATTCGGCCGGGTCCGCGGCCTCCGGCGGGGTGGCGGCGGGAGCGGTGGCGGCCGGCGCGGTGCCCAATTCCCGGATGGCCGCCCTGTACGAGCGCGACCTGGCCTGCCAGGGCCTCGGGATCACGCTGGAGGAGGTGTCCACCGGACGGGCGTCGATGCGGATGACGGTGGCCCCGGCGATGGTGAACGGGCACGGCATCGCGCACGGCGGCTACCTGTTCCTGCTCGCCGACGCGGCGTTCTCCTACGCCTGCAACAGCTACGGCCCGGTGACGGTGGCGCAGGCCGCGCAGGTGACTTTCCTGGCACCGGCGGCGGTCGGGGACGAACTGGTGGCGGAGGCGGTGGAACGCACCCGTTCCGGGCGCACCGGCATTTACGACGTGACGGTGCGGAATGCGGCCGAAAAGGTGATCGCGGAATTCCGGGGCCAGAGCGTGATGCTGGCCGGACAGCCGCACACGGCCTGAGGAGCGGGGTGGGCCGGGGGGAGCGGATTCCCCCCGGCCCACGGACGCGTCACGCCGGCGGGCGCTCGTCCACGACCTGCTGGAGCTTGCCGGTGCGCGGGTTGGTGACCAGCTCGGCGCGGGGCACCCACTCCACCTCCAGGTCGTGGATCACCCCGGCCGCCACATCGTCCGGGTAGAGCGGCCGGGCCCGGTACACCGCCTCGACCAGCTGCTCGGCCAGACCGGCCGGCGGCTCCTCGGTGTACCCGAGCCGCAGGACCAGCCCGTCCTTGCCGTCCCAGCGGCGCTGCACCATCTGCATCCCGGAGATCACCTGGTCCGGGTCGTGGGCGAGCAGGACGGCGCGGATCTCCTCGGTCGGCATCGCCACGGTGCCCACCCGGGCGCCCTCGACCGAGCGCCCGACCAGCCGGAACCGGCCGCGCTCCAGGTCGACCCACTCGGCCCGGTCGCCGGTCGGGTAGCGCAGGATCGGCATCAGGGTGCGGAACAGGTTGGTGACCACCACCCGGCCGGGCACCCCGAGTTCGGTGATCGGCGCGCCGGTCGCGTCGTCGACCAGCTCCACCACCGTCCGGTTCGGGAAGGCCTCGTGCACCCGGACGTCCTCGCCGGGCACCGGCGCGCCGACCAGGCCGGCGTCCACCGAGGCGTAGCCGATCGAGGCGACGGCCGCGTTGGGGAACGCGCGGGAGAGGATCGGCCGCAGGTCGGCGAAGAGCAGGTCCCCGCCGAACAGCAGGAGTTCGATCCGCTCGGCGACCTGTCCGTGCTTGACCAGGTACTCGGCGACCGAGCTGAGCTTCATCGGCTCGCCGGCCAGCACGTCCACGCCGAAGTCGTTGATCAGCCCGGCGATGTACGCGTCCGGCGCGGCGCCGACGGGCAGCCGGACGTTGTCCACCGGGGCGTGGTGCAGGGCGTTCTCGATGTAGAGGAAGCCGCCGTAGAGCTCGCCGGCCCAGAACAGGTTGGCGACCCGGTGCCCTGGCTTGAGTCCGGCCTGGACGAGGCCCGCGCCGAAGGCGGTGACCGAGTCGGCGTGCTCGGTGCGCGACCAGGGGGAGAACTTGGGGACACCGGTGGTGCCGCCGGTCTTGTAGACGCCGCCGTCGAGCAGCGGCCCGGTCAGCAGGCGGTTGTCCGGCCAGGAGTTGGCGGCCCAGAACGCGGTCTGCTCGATCAGCGGGAGCTGCGCGAGGTGTTCGACCCGCTCCGGCAGGTCCCGGTAGAGGTCGGCGTAGAAGGGGGAGTTGCGGCGGGCGAAGTCGATCAGTTCGGGCAGGGGTTTGGCGGGCACGGCAAGGCTCCTGACGGTAGATCAGCTGGAGTCGGGGCGGCCGATCCAGGTGCGGGCGAGGGTCTGGACGGCCGAGCCGTCCGGGTCGGCGAGCTTCTGCGCCAGGTAGTCGGCGGCCCAGGCGTTGGTGGGCACCCGGAAGGCGGGACGCTCGGCGCGCAGCGTTCGCACCACGACCTCGGCCACCTCCCGGGCCGGCTGTCCGGCGGCCTCCCAGCCCTGGCCGCCGACCCAGGCGAGGTAGTCCTCGAAGGTCGGCGCGTAGGGCCCGGAGGCCGCCCCGATGGTGCGGCGGTCGATGTCGGGGAAGATCCCGAACCGGGTGTCCGGCACGAAGCCGGGGACGACGACGGAGACCCGCACGCCGTGCGCGCCGGCCACCGGGGCGAGGCTCTCCATGAACCCCTCGACGGCGGCCTTGGCGGCGCAGTAGGCCTCGTTGAACGGCTGGCCGACCACGCCGTGCACACTGCCGATGGTGACCAGCCGGCCGCCGGAGGCGCGCAGCAGCGGCAGGGCGGCGCGGCTGACGGCGATCACGCCGAAGAAGTTCACCTCCAGATTGGCCCGCAGTGCGGCGTCGGTGGACATCTCCAACGTGGGGTCGAAGTTGGAGACGCCGGCGTTGTTGACCACCGCGTCCAGCCGCCCGTGGGTCGCGGCCACGCCGTCGACGCAGGCGGCGACCGAGGCAGCGTCGGTGACGTCGAGCCGGCGGACGTCCAGCTCGACCCCGGCCTCCCCGGCGGCCTTCCGCAGGTCGTCGGCGCGGTCCGGGTCGCGCAGGGTGGCCACGGTGGTGAACCCGGCCCGGGCGGCGGCCACGGCGGTGGCCAGGCCGATGCCGGAGGAGCAGCCGGTGACGAGCAGGACCTCGCCCGCCGGAGCGGCGCTCACGGCGCGCTCTCCGTCAGCTCGGTCTCGGACTCGGACTCGGGCTCGGCCGGCCGCTGCTCCGCCTCGCGGGCGGCGGCGTCCAGCCGGGACTGGATGCCGAGGGCGGGCAGGAAGGAGCAGGCGGCCAGCAGGGTGCCGCCGGCCATCACCCAGCGCGCCGCGTCCAGGATCCCCAGCGGATCGGTGAGCGCCGACACGGCGAGGCCGCCGACCAGCGCGGCGAGCGGGATCACGCCCCAGGTGACGGTGCGGAACGCCGCGTGCATCACGCCCTGGTGCTCGGCGGACATCCGGGACTGCCGGGTGGGTGCGCTGCACACGTTGATGCAGGACATGAAGAAGCCGTAGCAGCCCATGGTCACCGCGATCACCAGGACGGCGGGCAGCGCGGGCGCGGCCAGCACGCCCAGCCCGACCAGGCAGTGCAGCAGCAGCGACCAGGCCAGGGTGCGGCCCAGGCCCAGCCGTTGGCTGATCCTGGGGGCGACCACGGCGCCGGTGAGCGCGCCGACCGCGCCGACCGACATGGCGGCGCCGAACTGGCCGACCGAGAAGTCCAGGCCCCGGTAGGCGAGCACGGGCAGCACCGTGACGAAGATCGGCCCGCCGGAGTTGAGCGTGACCGCGGCCAGCACCACCCGGCGCAGCACCGGGTCGGCCCAGTTCATCCGGAAGCCGGCCGTCAGCCGCTCCCAGACGGTGCCCTCGACGACCGTGCGCTCGCCCCAGGGCTGCATGTAGCGGAAGCAGGTGGCGGAGATCAGGTAGCTGGCGGCGTCCACCACCAGGGCGCCGACGCCGAGCGCGCTGTAGAGGCCGGCGGCGATCGAGGGCCCGGCCACCTCGGCGACCGAGTTGCTGCCCTCCAGCCGGGAGTAGGCGCGCACCATCCGCTCCTCGGGGACCACCGCGGGGACGGCGATCAGGTAGCCGACGTTGAAGAAGATGGTGGCGCCGCTGATCACGGCCACACAGCCGAACAGCAGCGGGGTGGAGAGGTAGTCCAGCCAGTACGCGAGCGGGATCACCAGGACGGCGGCCAGCCGGAGCAGGTCGCAGACCAGCATGGTGCGGCGCTTGTCCCAGCGGTCCACCAGCACGCCGGCGACCGGGCCCAGCAGCGGGATGCCGAGGTACTGGGCCATCGCCACCACGCCGACCTGGAGGGCGGAGGCGTGCAGGACGAAGATCATCAGGGTGGGGACGACGAACACGGTGATCCGGTCGCCGACCACGCTGACGGTCTGGCCGGCCCAGAACAGGTTGAAGCCGCGCCCGAGGTCCTGCGGCTTTCGCAGCTTCACGGGGTCTCCCCGGTGGCCTCGGTGGTCCCGGTGGCGTCCGCAGACTCGGCGCTCGCGGCATTCTCGGTCTGCTCGGCGGCGCGGACCACCAGGGAGGCCGTCTTGCCGGTGCGGTCGTTGCTGACCAGCGCGTCGACCACCCGGACCGTGACGTGCTCGGGGTCGTGCTGGAACGCGGTGCTGAGGGTGAACGTCCCGGCCAGCAGCTCGGCCCGCAGCGCCGCCGGGTCCACCCCGGCGGCCGGGTCGGCCAGCAGTAGCACCTCCACCCCGGTGGCCCGGCCGCCGTCCTCGGTGACCACCACCTGGGCCCGGGAGACGCCCGGCTCCCGCTCGGCCCGGGCGACCAGCTCGTCCACGTGCAGGCCGAGGCCGCGTACCTGGACGACGTTGTCCCGCCGACCCAGCACCCGCATCGCGGCGCCCGGCCGGCCGCACGGGCAGGTGGTCAACTCGCCCGCGTCACCGGTGCGGTAGCGCAGCACCGGGTTGAGCATCTCGGGGTCGAGCGTGGTGAAGTCCAGCAGCCCGTCCGCCCCGGCGTGCACCAGCTGGGTGGGCAGCGGGTGGAAGGTGTCGGCCGGGCAGTCGGGCGTGTTGGTGCCGACCACCCAGGTCTCGGTGGAGCCGAACATGCCCCAGCGGCGGGCCCCGGGCGCGACCACCGCGAGGTCCTCCTCCAGCTGCGGCTGCCAGGCCTCGCCCAGCCACAGCACCTTGCGCAGCGAGGGCAGCTTCAGCCCGGCCGCGCGGGCGTGCGCGAACCAGAGCCGCAGCACGCTCGGGGTGCCGCCGATCGCCGTCACCCCGCGGTCGGCGAGGAAGCCCAGCCAGTCCGGGTACTCCTCGCGGGTGATCGAGCCGAGCGCGATCACCCGGCAGCCGGCCCGGTCGGCCAGCGCGGCGGCCAGGAAGTGCGCGCCCCACATCCGGCCGGCGCCCCAGGCGTTGGCGAACACGTCCTCGCGGTCGAGCACCGGCCAGTGGGCGTGCACCCCGGCCATGTAGAAGCCGGTCGGCGCGTAGCCGACCTTGGGCGCGCCGGTGGAGCCGCCGCTCTGGAACAGCCAGGTGGCGGCCGTGTCGGAGCGCGGCTCCAGGTGGGCGAGGGCGGTGTTCAGGTCGTCCTTGAGCAGCGGCGGCAGCGCGGCCAGCTCCTCCAGGGTGCGGACGGCCGCCGGGCGGTCGGCGTAGCGCGGGGCGAGCGCGGGTACCGTCCGCAGCCGCTCCAGGGTGGCGGCGGCGACGGTCAGTCGCGGTTCGGCCGCGTCCGGCGGCAGGGAGAACGCGTCGGTCATCGGGTTTCCGATCGGGGGGCGGAGGTCGTCGGGGCAGCAGTCGGGGCGCGGTGCGCGAGGGGCGTGAAGAGACCGGGGGGCGCGGACGGCGCGCCGTTGGCGAGCCACTTGGCGTGGGCGTCCCGGTAGGCGGTGAACCGGGCCCGGGTGATGTCCCGCTGGAGCGAGCGGTCCGGGTCGGTGAAGTCCGGGGCGATCACGCCGTCCGGCTCCAGCTCCGAGAACCAGTACTTCTCGCCGTCGTACAGGAAGTCCACGCAGAAGAACGGGATCGCCAGCTTCTCGGCGAAGTACGCGGTGGCCTCGGCGAGTTCGGGCGGGATCGGCGGGAACTCCATCGTCCCGCCCCGGCTGGCGTTGGCCACCGGCGAGCCGGCCTCCGGCACCCGCCGCATCACGGCGTACGGCTCGCCGTCCACCACGTACACCCGGTAGTCGACGGTGCCGTCGCCCAGGTACGGCTGGGCGACGAGGGTGGTGTCGCCGCCCTGGGCGAGGCTGGCCAGGCCGCGGATGTCCTCCGGGCCGCGGGCGAGGTTGATCCCGCCGCCGCCGCACCAGCCGGAGGGCTTGACGATCGCCGGGTAGGTGAGCCGGTCGAGCGCCACCTCGTAGTGGTGCTTGGCGACGTCCCGGCCGGTGCCGATCCGGATCGACGGGATCGGCGGTACCGGCGAGTCGGCCAGGTGCAGCACGGTGGCGACCTTGTCGTTGCCGATCAGCGAGACGTACGGCGGGAACGGCAGGTAGAACCCGGCCTGCTCCAGCACCGCGTACAGCGAGTACTGGTTGAAGATGTCCATCGACTGGTACGGCAGCGAGTACAGCGCGGTGACGAACAGGGTGTCCTGCGGGGTCACCGGCTCCTCGTCGACGTACACCACCGGGCGGGCCGGGTCGGTGGCGTCCACGGTGACGGCGTCCGGCGAGTGCCGGCACCAGGTGAGGCCGAGCTCCTCGGCGATCTCCTCGTAGAGGTCCCAGAAGAGGTACCGCCACGTCGCGGTGGTCCGGGTCGACTCGCGGTCGGGGAAGATCCAGCACATCCGGCGCAGCGGGCCCGGGTCCTGGGGGCCGGTCTGCTGCGGGCCGGTGTTCTTCGGGGTGGCGGGTGTTGTCACCGTGCTGCTCCTTCCTGCGGGGCCGGTGCGGTGGCCGCGGCGCGCGCGGCCCGCTCCGTCCACCAGCGGCGGCCGGACTCGGGGAGGGTGTCCACCGGGTCGTAGTAGGGGTGGCGGCGGTCGAGCGGGTCGTCGCCGGTCGGCGCGGCGCCGCCCGAGCGGACCTCCAGCGCGGTGCGGTAGTTCTTGGTCCAGTACGAGATGCCGCGTTCGCGGTCGTACGCCACGGCCTGGTGCACCCAGCGCTTACCGAGCCGCGGCACGTCGCAGACCAGGCGCGGGGTGGCGTAGCCGGGCAGGTAGCCCATGATCGCCTCCTGGAGGTACTGGGCCCGGTGGACGCTGGTGCGCCAGTGCTCGGCGTTGGGGATCATGTCGCAGAGGTAGAAGTAGTAGGGGAGGATGTTCGCCTCGCCCTGGAGGGCGAAGCAGAGGTCCAGCAGGTCCTCCGGTGTGTCGTTGACGCCCCGCATCAGCACGCCCTGGTTGCGCACGTCGCGCACGCCCGCGTCGAGCAGCGCCCGGGCCGCCTCGGCGACCAGCGGGGTCACCGAGCGCACATGGTTGGCGTGGGTGTGCACGGCCAGGTTGACGGCGCGGCGGGCGGCGACCGTCGCGACCCGGTGCACGCCCTCCAGGACCTGCGGCTGGAGCCAGTGCTGCGGCAGGCCGACCACCGCCTTGCTGGCGAGCCGGATGTCGCGGACCGACTCCAGCTCCAGCAGCCGCAGCAGGAAGGACTCCAGCTGCGGCCACGGCACATTGGCGAGGTCGCCGCCGGAGACCACCACGTCGCGCACGGTCGGGGTGCGCTTGAGGTAGTCGAGCATCTGCTCCTGCCGGTGGGCCGGCCGCAGCACCAGCCGGGCCTTGGTGACCTGAGGGGTGGAGGTGCCGACGAGGTCCATCCGGGTGCAGTGCCCGCAGTACTGCGGGCAGGTGGAGACCAGTTCGGCCAGCACCTTGGTGGGGTAGCGGTGGGTGAGGCCCTCGACCACCCACATCTCGGCCTCGTGCAGCGAGTCGCGCTCGGCCTTCGGGTGGCTGGGCCACTGCGGGTGTCGGTCGGCGAGCACCGGCAGCATGTAGCGGCGCACCGGGTCGGCCAGGAACGCGGCGGTGAACGCCGCGGGGGTGGTGGGGGTGTGCGCGGCCATGGTGTTCAGCAGCTGCGGTGGCAGCAGGATCGGCATGGTCGCGAACTCGGCCTGGTCGGCGGCGAGTTGCTCGTAGAACTCGGGTGTGAGCAGATCGCCGACGACCGCCCGGAGCTGGCGGGCGTTCTTGACGCAGTGCGCGCGCTGCCACTGGGCGTCGCGCCACTGCGCCTCGGTGACGTCGCGCCAGCCGGGCAGTCGGCGCCAGTCCGGCTCCACCAGCCGGGTCCGGACGTACTGGTACGGCTGCGGGGGTGGGGCGGGTGCCGACGGTGTCGGTGCCGCCAGTGGCGGTAGTGGTCCCGGGGCGGGCGCGGTGCGCGCGGGGGACACGAGGTGGTCGGTCATTCCCGTGCTACTGGGCGGTGAAGAGGGTGGCGAGGCGGGTGCGCAGTTCGCGCTTGAGCACCTTGCCGGTCGGCCCGAGCGGGAACTCCGCCGCCGTGCGGGCGATCCGGACGGCGGCGAGCGCGGCCAGTCCGGCCCCGGCCAGCGCCTTGTTGGCGGCCTCCAGCACCTCCTCGGCGGTCACGGACTCCGCTTGCTGCTGCAACTGGACGACGGCGACGGGCCGTTGCCCTTCCCCGGCGGCGCCCGGCACACCGACCACCGAGCAGTCCCGGACCAGTTCGGCGCAGTCCGCCAGCAGCACCTCCTCGACCGGCAGGCTGTAGACCGGCCCGGCCGAGGTGTCGATCACGTCCACGGTGCGGTCCAGGTGGTAGAACCGGCCCTCGGCGTCGCGCCGGGCGAGGTCCCCGGTCAGCCAGTAGCCGGCCAGTTCGAAGCTCTCGGTCAGCCGCGCGTTGTTCCAGTAGCCGGGAGTCCGCGAGGGCGAGTCGATCGCGAGCAACCCGACCGTGCCGTCCGGCAGTTCGTTGCCGTCCTGGTCCAGCACCGCCGCGCGGCGCACCACTTCGAGCGGCTTGCCGACGCAGCGGTCGTTGCGGACGCTCTCCGGTGTGGTGACCTGGCCGAACAGCGCCATGCCCATCTCGGAGGAGCCCAGGCCGTCGACGAACTGCGAACCGGGCAGCGCGGGTTGCTCGGCCTTCTCCTGCGGCAGCAGCCAGGGCCGGATCAGCCCGGCCGGGCGCTCGCCCAGCTGCACCAGTCGGCGGATGTGCCCGTAGTGCGCGCTGTCGCCGGTGTTGAACCAGGAGTGCACCTTGGCCGCGCCCGCCACCGGCAGCTCACCGGTGGCGAGTTCGACGAAGGTGCGCGGGAAGGAGGCGACCATGGTGGGCCGGAAGGCCTCCATCACCGGCTCGACCACCGAGCGCCGCCAGTCCGCCATCACCACGGTCGGCAGTCCGAGCAGGGTCGCGGTGAGGAAGTAGCTCAGGCCGCCGGCGTGGGTGTGCGGCATCAGCGACATCAGCCGGTCCTCCGGCTCGGCCGGGAAGCGCACCATCCGCGGCTGCTTCCCGTCCCAGAACTGCCGGTGCGCCAGCATCGTCGACTTCGGCGTGCCGGTGGTGCCGGAGGAGTGGATCAGCGCGACCACGTCGTCCGCCGCGTGCCGGTACGGGTACTCGGCGGGCAGGCCGCCGGAGGCGTCCGCGTCGAAGGCCTGGATCTCGGCGGCGAGCGCGATGAACCTCGGGCGGCGCTGCGGGTCCTGGCGGTACGCGGCGGCCAGGCGGGTGGTGTCGTCGGCGACCACGCCGACCACGCCGACGTGGTTCAGGTAGCGGACCATCACGTCGTGCCGCATGGCGTCGTTGACCAGGGCCGGGACGGCGCCCAGCGCGGTCAGCGCGAGGAAGTGCAGCAGCGGCTCCAGGCCCTCGGCGATCACCACCGCCACCGGCTCGCCCGGGCGCACGCCGTTCGCGTGGTACCAGGCGGCGTAGCGGTCGCGCAGGGCCGCGAGGTCCTGCAGGCTGTGGCCGCGCAGCACCACCGCGCCGCGGTGGTCGAGGTGGTGGCTGTAGGCGAAGGGGACCGCGCGGTTGGGGTTCACGGCGAGGGCGTGGTCGAGGAAGTTGCCGGCCCCGAGCCCGGGTTCGGCCATCAGCCGCTCGCGCGCGGCGAGCGGCGCGACCGGGGAGGGGCCGGAGGGCGCGGCGGAGGCTGCGGACGGGCCGCTGTTCAGGGAGGAACTCTCGTCGCTCATGGCGGTCTCCTGAGGGGGGTGGCCCGCGGTTCTTGTGGAACGGGAGCGCGGGCTGCGTGGTGAGGGAGAACAGGTGGGTGCGGGTGCGTGCCGGGGTGCTGGTGCCGGGGTGCTGGTGCTGGTGCCGGTGGTTCGGTGGAGCTGGGGTCAGACCTCGGAGTCGAGGATCTGTGCGACGACCCGGTGGCCGGAGCGGATCGCGCCCTCCAGCAGGCCGAAGAACTCGGTACTGGTCTCGGTCCCGGCCCAGTGCACCCGGCCGTGCGGCGCGGTCAGCGCCGGGCCGAGCCGCGACCAGTCGCCGGGCCCGAACAGGGCCGCGTAACACCCCTTGCTGTAGGGCTCGTTCACCCAGTCGGTGCGATGGAAGCCGATCGGCTCGGGCAGCATCGGGAACAGCGAGGCGGCCTGCTCGACGGCGGCCGCGCGCTGCTCCTCCGGCCCCAGGGCCGCGTAGCGGTGCGCCTCCGCGCCGGTGACGAAGCCGGTGAGCACGCCGACCCGGGACCCGTCCGGCGCGTCGGCCGGCGAGTCGTCGACGGTGGAGAGCAGCGGGCCGCGGGCGTTGACCGACCAGCCGGAAAGCCCGTGCTCGCGCCAGACCGGCGAGGGGTAGACCAGGTTGACCTTGACCGCGCAGCCGCGTCCGGTCCGCTCGCCCGCGCGCGGGGCCGGACGGACGGGCCGGAGGTCGAGCGACTCGGCGAGCAGCGGCGGCAGCGCCACCACCGCGACCTCGGCCCGGTACGCCGCGCCGGCCTCGGTGTGCACGGTGACGCCCTCGCCGTCCTGGACCACGGAGCGCACCGGTTCGCCGAGCCGCACCGAGCCGGGCCGCCGCTCCGTCAGCCGGGCGGCGAGCCGCTCGCACAGCAGGTGCGCGCCGCCGGCGACCCGGTCCTCCTGGGCGCCGCCCTCGAAGGCGTTCAGATAGCGCAGCCCGCCGCCCGAGCGCAGGTAGAAGGCCATGTGCAGGACCGAGACGTCGGCCGGGTCGGCGGCCATCATCTCGCCGAGGAAGAGCGGGAAGAACAGCCGGGCGTCCGGGTGGTCGAGCTGCTGCTCGGCCCACTCGGCGGCGGTGAGGGCGTCCAGCCGTTCGGCGTCCGGGGTGAGCCAGGGCGCCTCCGGGTCGACCTGGGCGGTGAGTTCGGCGAGCCGGTCGAACAGCTCGCCGAGCGCGACCGCGTTGAGCGGCGGGAAACGGCCGTCCCGGGTGGCGAGTTCGCCGTCCGCGCCGGGGGCGCCGGCGGCTCCGGCGGCGGGGTTCAGCGCGAACCGGCTCGCGCCGAGCATGGTGGTGGGCGTGGTGGCGAGGCCCAGGTCCTTGATCAGCGCCAGGAGTTCGGTGTGCTTGGCACCGAGGTAGGCGGCGCCCGCGTCGATCCAGGCGCCGGGCGCGACCTCGATCCCGTGGGTGCGCCCGCCGACCCGTGGGCGCGCCTCCAGCACGGTGACCTCCACCCCGCGCGCCGCCAGCCCCTCGGCGGCGGTCAGACCGGCCAGGCCGGCGCCGATCACCACGGCGGAGGCCACCCGGGCAGGGCCGTTCGTGGCAGGGCTGTTCGTGGTGGGGCTGTTCGTGGTGGGGCTGTTCGTGGTGGGGCCGTTCGTGGCAGGGCCGTTCGTGGTGGGGCCGGTCATCCCGCGGCCGCGATCAGCTCGACCAGACCGGCCGGGGTCGGCGCGAGCACGAAGTCCTCGAAGGACAGCTCGACGCCGTAGTTCCGGGCGACCGCGCTCAGGACGCGGGTGGCGATGAGCGAGTCACCGCCCAGGAGGAAGAAGTCCGAGTCCGCCGCGACGTCGTCCGTCTCCAGGACGCGGCGGAAGATCGCCACCAGGCCGTCCGTGTCGGCGGGGGTGGTGTCTACGCTGCTCAACGTGGATCTCCTTTGGCCATCGGGGTGCGGTGCGCCGGTGGGGCACCTGGTGCGGGGGCCGTACGGGTGGGCCCGGGCGGGGTACGGCAGGTGGGTACGGCGGGTGGGTACGACGAACGGACGCGGCTCCGGCGGGTGGTGGGCCGGGCGGCGGGCGGTGGTCCTGGGCGCCGGGGTTCCCGGTGCTGGTGATGCTGCTGGTGCTAGTGGTGCGCGGGTTCGGGCAGCTGGGCGGCGGCGCTCTCGCCGGCGCCGCGCGCGGAGTGCAGTCGGTGCGAGCCGGCCCGGTCGACCTTGCCGCTCGCCGTGAGCACCAGCTCCGGCACGACGGTGATCCGGCTGGGCACCAGATGGCCGGGCACCCGGTCCCGCAGGTACGTCCGGAGCTCGGCGCCCAGGGTCCCGGCCGCCGCCGTGGCGCGCGGGACGACGTACGCGACCAGCGCGGACCGGCCGGCCAGGGTCGTCCCGGTGACCGCGACCGCGTGCACGCCCGGGTGTCCGGCGAGGTGCGCCTCGACCTCGGCCGGGTCGACCCGGATCCCGCGCACCTTGAACTCGCCGTCCAGCCGCCCCTGGTGGGTCAGCACGCCGTCCGGCGCCCGGCCCACCCGGTCGCCGGTGCGGTACCAGCGCACGCCCTCGGCGTCCTCGGTGAAGCGGTCCGCGGTGGCCTCGGGCAGTCCGAGGTAGCCGAGCGCGACCGCGGGCCCGCCGATCAACAACTCGCCCTGCTCGCTGAGCCGTTCGTACACATGGGGCAGGGCACGCCCGATCGGCACCCGGTCGCCCGCCGCCCACGGCCGGTCCCGTACGGCCGCCAGCGGCCCGTGCAGGTCGACGGCATGGGTGATCAGCGTGGTCTCGGTGGACCCGTAGGTGTTCAGCAGCCGGACCCGCCCGGTGTCCAGGGCGGCCCAGTCGGCGAGCCGGGCCGGGTTGGCGGCCTCCCCGCCGATCACCAGCAGCCGGACGCACTCGGGCAGCGCCAGGCCCTCCTCGGCGAGGTGGAGGACGAGTTCGTGCCAGAACGCGGTGGGCAGGTCCAGCACACCGATCCGCTCCCGCTCCACCATGCGCAGGAAGCGCGGGAACGAGCCGGAGTGGGCGTCGCGGTCGAGGACGAGCGCGGCGCCGCAGGTGAGGGTCGGGAGGATCTCCTCGAAGCAGGTGTCCCAGTTCAGCGAGGCGAACTGCAGCACCCGGTCCTCGGCGGTGAGGCCGAACAGGGTGCGCAGCGATTCCACCGTGGCGGAGATCGCCCGGCGCGGTGTGACCACGGGTTTCGGCTGCCCGGTCGAACCCGAGGTGAAGAGCAGGTACGCCGGCCGCTCCGGCTCGGTCCGCTCCGGTGCGGTCCGCGTGTCGGTGGTCGTGCCCGGTAACTCGACGACGCACATGCCGGGTTGCGCGACGCCCCCGCCCATCGCCGTCCGGCAGCCGACCGAGGCCAGCATGTCCTGCCGCCGCTGCGGCGGGAACGCCGGGTCGACCGGGCAGTACGCCCCGCCGGCGGCGAGGATGCCGAGCAGGGCGACGACGGTGTCCGGCGTGTGGGTCGCCGGAACGGCCACCACGCCGGGTGCGGTACCGAGGCGGTGGGCCAAGGTACGTACCAACGCCCCGAGTTGGCGGTAAGTCAGCGCGTCCCCGTGGTGGACGATCGCCGGTCGTTCGGGATATCGGCGCACGGTTTCCGTGAACGCGTCAATCAGGTCGGAAGTGGCCCCGTGGATGTTGCGGTTATTTGTCATGCCCGCCCCAAAGAATGCCGTGCGAGCACTTGTTCGGTACTCGGCGGACCGGGACTCTACCGGCCCGGACTGCGGAGCCACAATGGCTGTTGAGGATGTCGCTTCAAGGATGTGTGGTTGACATGTGAACGGGGCGAGGTCTGTCTCGGCGGTCTCCTGGGGTTCAAGTGACTGCGCAGAGTGATGACTTGCTCACCCGATGCGCCGGTATGACGGCGCCGTTCCATGAGGAGATCGCACACCGTCCACTTGGGCGACCTATTCCCGTGCGGCCGAAATCCCCGGCGCCACAGGCATTTTCCCCGCTGCCCCCGGGCCGCCCGCTCCGGCCGTTCCCGCTGCTCGCGGCCGTTCGCCCCAGCTGCGGCAATTCCTCGATGAATTGACGCACAATCAGTTCTACTGGGCCGATCGAAGACGGATGGATCGTCCACCCGTCAACCACGTGCCAAGTCCCGCGTCCCGCCGGATCCGAAGTGCACGTCCTACCGCTCCGGCCGGGCCCGGGGCTCCTCGTTCAGCCGGTCCGCGACCTCGTTCGGCCGCTCGCCGGCCACGCTCAGTGTTCCGCTGCCACGCTCAGTCGACCGCGACCGCGCTCAGTCGTGCGCGACCGCGCTCAGTCGTGCGCGACCGCGCTCAGTCGTTCGCGACCACGTTCGCGAGCGGCAGGCCCGCGAAGAAGGCCACCGCCTCCTCGCGCCAGTGCGGGCGCCAGGTCGCGGCCTCGGCGGCCGCCGCCTCGGCGCAGCGGCGCATGTCGGCCCGGAGCTTCCGGTCCACGCCCAGCCGCCGGGCCAGCTCGCGGACCCGCTCGACCGTCGCGGCCGGGCAGTGCGGGTCGCCGAGCGCGGACTCCACCAGGGCCCGCTGCTCCTCGTCGGCGGCCGCGAGCAGCGCGCTCACGGCGTAACTGCGGCGCCCCGCGCGGAGGTCGGCGCCGGTGGACTTGCCGGTGCCGGCCTCGTCGCCGAACAGGTCGAGGTAGTCGTCGCGCAGTTGCCCGCCGATGCCGACCGGGATCGCGTAGCGGCGCAGCCGTGCGTCCGCCTCGCCGCCGAGGCGCTCCCCGGCGGCCAGCAGTCCCAGTCGCAGCGGCGCGAGCACGGAGTACCGGGTGGACTTGTACTCGCAGACGGTGTGCAGGAACTCCTCGTCCGGGATCCGCCGGAGGTCGCGTTCGAGGTCGACGATCTGGCCGGCCACCGTCTCGGCGCCGGCGTCCAGCTGCACCTCCAGCATCGCCTGCCGCAGTTCGGCGGGGACGTCCGCCTCCAGCAGGACCCGCATCGACAGGAAGGCGGCGAGGTCCCCGGCCAGGACGGCCAGGCCGAGCGCGGTGCGGTCCGCCGCCGGGAACTCCTGGCGGTAGGCGTAGTAGGTGGACGGGCCGCCGCGCCGCAGGGGCGCGTCGTCGATGATGTCGTCGTGGACGAGCCCGTGCGTCTGCAGCAGTTCGATGCTCAGCGCGGCCTCCGCCAGACCGGGCACCGGATCGGTGGTCACCAACCGGGCGGCCTCGTACAGCAGGGCGACCCGCAGCCGCTTGCCCCCGCGCAGCGAGAGGTCCCGCAGCAGCTCCAGGCAGCGCGGGGTGAAGCGGCTGAGCGCGGGCGTGTCGAGACGCTCCGGCAGGGCGTCGAAGTACGCCTCGAAGCGGAGGTCGAACCGTCGCCGGTGTCCGGCGGCTCGCTCGCGGGCAGCGGCCATGATCGTCTCGTTCACGCCCCCACCCTCGCATCCGCCCGCCCCGCAGCCGCGGCCACCCCCGAGGTCGCCACCGGCCCGGCCGCGGAAGAGCTGCGTTGTTCCCCCGGTTCGGGGAATCGGTGTTCGGGGAGCGTTCTGTGAATGTGCTCGTGCGAGTGCTTCGTCAGCGAAGCGCCCGAAGTGTCATCGGCGCCGAATCCCGGGAATCCTGGTGGGCGAACGCCCGAACCGCTCGGTGGAGTTGTTTCCGGTCAACCGCCCGTCACCCGGCGCTCGCGCCGCCCCGGCCCCATGGCATCGTGGACACGTCAAGTCTTCGTCTCTGCGATGCGGGAGCGCCCATGGAACGCGGCAGCGGAACACTGGACCTCGTCGACGGCGAGTGCGAGATGGCGTACGGCGCGGCCCGGCCGAGACTGCGCGAGTACGTGCTCGGCTACCGGGGCTACCGGCTGGAGTCGGACCGGCCCCGCCGTCGGCTGGAAGTGCCCACCGACGTGGTGACGTTGACGGTCGGCTTCGACGGATCGCTGCGGCTCACCGACGCCGTCGCCCCCACCGACAGCGGATCCTTCGGCTCCGTCCTCGCCGGTCTGCGGCGCACCGCGACCGTCGCCGAGCACAGCGGCCGGCTGCACGGCCTCGCCGTCTCGCTCACCCCCCAGGGCGCGTACCGCATCCTCGGCCCGGCGCTCGGCGACCTGGACGGCCGGTGGATCGAGGCGGGCGGGGCCTTCCCCGGCCGGGGTCCGCGCGAACTCGTGGACCGGCTGCGCGAGTCGCGGACCTGGACGGAGCGGTTCGCCCTGCTGGACGCCTACTTCGACGCGCGGTTCGCCGACGGGCGGGTCTGGGACCCCTCGGTGAGCTGGGCCTGGGAGCAGCTCCGCGCCTCGCACGGGCGGATCTCGGTGCGCACGCTGGTGGACAGCACCGGCTGGAGCCGTCGGCGGTTGGAGCAGCGTTTCCGCGAACACCTCGGCCTGGCACCGAAGCAGGCCGCCGACATCCTCCGCCTCCAGCGCGCCCTGCTGACCTACGAACGGCGGCCCGGCTGGGGCGGGGCCCGGATCGCCGACCACTGCGGCTTCTACGACCAGGCGCACCTGGTGCACTCGTTCCGCGCCATGGTGGGCTGCCCGCCGACCGCGTTCTTCGCCTCCCGCCGGGCCGCGCAGGCCCCCGAGCCGACCGATCGCCTGGCCGGCCGGATCACCACCGCCATCGAGTTCGTCGACGGCGGCCCGGACCGCTGACCGGAGTGCGCATTTTTACAAGCCCGGCCCGCCGCTCGCGCGGCATCCTGATCCGACGGGGCGGCGACGGGGGAGCCGCCCCCGAATTCGTCCGCCGTCCGCTGTCGGCCGCCGACTGCCGCCGACCGCTGCCCCGCAGCCTTTCGGACCCGCCGGGGGACAGGAGTGGGAAGTCGGCCCTGTCGACTTCCCACTCCCGCTCCCGTCCCTGATCCCACGCCGCACAGGCCCGTGGTGCGGCGACCGGTCCGCGCACGGCACGCCCCACCGCGCCGTGCGGGAGCCCTCGGCGCAGCGGCCCCCCGACCGCAGACCCCGCGCCGCGGGCGACTCCACCGTCCGCGCAGGAAGTCGGCCCACCGGGCTGGCACCCCCGAGCCGCGACGGCCCCCTCAGCTGTACGCGATGCGTTCGACCTCGAAGAGCTGGGCGGCACCGATCCGGCCCTCCTCCAGGGAGAGCAGCCAGGTCACCGGCGAGCAGCCGGGAGCCGGCCAGTGCGTGGTCGACGTGCAGCCGGCCGGTGGTCAGGAGGCGGACGATCCGCGGTGTCGTTCGGCAGTAGAGGGCCGCCGCCGAGCGCCTCGCTCCGGGAGGCAGCCCCGGCGCGGACGGGTACCGGTCCGTCGGTGGCGGAGGGCGGCCTCCTGCGGAACGCCATCGACGCCGATCTGTCCGGCTGGTAAGTTCCCGGGAAGGTGCTTCCTCGTCCCGAGAGAGTGGGTTCTGTCCATGGCGTGCCGGATCAGTGAGATCGTGCTCCAGTGCCACGACCCGGAGCTGCTGGCGCGGTTCTGGTGCGAGGTCCTTGACTTCGTCGAGCTCGACCGGGAGGCGGAGGGCTGCATCGAGATCGGCCCGCGCGAGGGGTTCGGCGGCCCGCAGGCGACGATCTTCCTCATCCGCACCGACCTGCCGAAGCCCGGGAACAACCGGCTGCACATCGACGTCAACCCCACCGACCGCGACCAGGCCGCCGAGCTCGAACGCCTCCTCGCCGCCGGGGCCGTCCCGGTCGACGTCGGCCAGCCGGAGGACGCGACCTGGCACGTGCTCGCCGACCCTGAGGGCAATGAGTTCTGCCTGCTGCGGACCCGCCTCGCCCCGGTCTGAGCGACGCCCGCCCGCCGGGAACTCAAGACCTCCTGGGGGTCTGGCGAGGAGGGCCTGCTGCGGGACTCGGCGGTCTTCCACTCCACAGCGGTCGTGTTGTCGCGCGGTGGGGCCCTCGGCAGTGCCGAGGGCCCCACCGTTCTTCGGCGTCCCGGCGGGTGAGTGGTTCACGGACGGCGTGAGGGCGGTCGGTTCGGTGTGTCGGGCAGTCGCCGGCGAAGGCGAACTGATGACGTACGGCCATGACCAGCAAGCCCTTCCCGCCCGAGCTGCGCTACTGGGGCACCGGCCGCTGCGCGGCCTACGTGAAGATCGGCCCCGGCGAGCTGGACTACGAACGCGAGGTCGCCGGTTACGCCTACGCCTCAGCGCACCTGACCGAACGAGAGGCGCCGCAACCGCACGCGAACCTCAGCTTCGTGCCGCCCGGCCGCGTCGTGCGGGACCTGCCGTTGGAGACGAAGCCCCGCCGCCCCGTGGCAGGGCGGCGGGGCCGGTGTCCACGCGGCTTACCTCGGCTTGCGCGGTACGGTCCCTGTAGCCACGAGGGAGGGTGAGCGGTGCTGGAGGAACGGGAGACCATCGGCAAGCGCGTGAAGCGCCAACGCCTACGGCTGGGCATGCCGCAGGCTGACTTGGCCGCGGCGATGGGCAGAACCCAAGGGTGGGTGTCCAAGGTCGAGAACGGCAGGGTGGAACTCGACAGGGCAAGCATCATCAACCAGCTTGCGGCGGCTCTTCACTGCCACCCCAACGACCTGATAGAGCGTCCGTACGTGGCGGGCAAGTCCTCCGAGAACCAGTGGCAGGTGTCGGCCTCGGGCATCTTGCGTGAGCTGCGCCGCTACGACTTGACTCCGGTTTTCGACGGCGAACCCCGTCCGTCTGCGGAGCTGTGGCGTGACACGCTACGTCTTCACCGCCTCCGCGATACGGCATCGAACGTTGCCATCCTGCGGATACTGCCGGACATGCTCCGCGAAGCGCGTGCGCTCGCTGAGGTGTCCACCGGCCGAGAGCGGGAAGAGGCGTTCTCGGTCTATGCGGTGTGCTGCAAGTTTGCCCATACGTCGGCTCACGCCCTCGGGCACCCGGAGCTGATCACAATGGCGTGTGAGCGTGCAGCCTGGGCTGCTCGGCTTTCAGGTGATCCAGTGCTTCCCGCCGTAGCTGACTGGATGCGGGTATGGGACATGTGGGCCAGCGCGGACTGGTCCGATGCCATCGTATTGTCGGATCGGGCGCTGGGCTCAATTGAGCGGCAGTACCGCGCAGGTGATCCCTTGGCCGTGCGCGCATGGGGGACACTGCACCTGCGGGCCGCCGTCTCTGCCGCTCGCGCAGGTGATCCGCCGGTTTGCGAAGATCACATCGAACAGGCCCGCAAGGCAGCGGGCCGGCTCACTGAGCAACCGACCTTCGACCGGCACTCCCTGACGTTCTCGCCCGGGAATGTCCTGGTCCATGCCATCTCTGTGCAGGTGGAAATGGGGGATCACTCGCAAGCCTTGGTGCTCGCCGAGCGATCCGATCCGGCAGAGATCGAGGCGCTGCCGAACTCGCGGCGCGGCCACCATTGCATGGACGTGGCTCGGGCCTGGCTCTGGGACGGAAACCGGGACCGAGCTTTGGCGGAACTCGAAAGAGCGGAGCGGATCGCCCCGCAACTGATCCGCAACCATCCCATCGCCCGCGCCACACTCAGGAAGATCGTTTACGCCGAACGGACCGCTACCCGTGAGAGGTTGAGGCGCATGTCCGACCGCTTCCACCTGGACGGATAGGGCTGTATTCCACTGATTCATACTCAGGTGTAATCGCCCGCGTACGTTCTGTCGCATGAGCGGACAGCGTACGGGGACCGGACCAGGACGACTCCTCTCAACTCCCGGCAGTGCTTGTGTCGATGCGGCGTTGGACTTCGCCGCCGATCTCGGCGCCGCCGCCAACCTGAGCCGAGACGGGACCGCTGACCCCGCCCTCCGCGCCATGGCGCAGGGAGCCGGCGAGAACGTGCGGTACGAACAGAACGGCCAGACCCCAGGCTGACCCTCCACGGCTCCCGTCCAGTCGATCGAATGAGGGTCCTCGCCAGGACGGGGTTCCACCCCTGCCTCACGGCAGGTACTCGCTGCACTCAGGCGTGCAGCGGGAGCACCACCGCTGGTCCCCGGCGGGCTGTGGGCGAATGTGCACGGCCGACCCGTCAGACGTGATGGGCGCTCCGACACCGCTTTGCCCGGCCCGCTCGTCCGACGGGACACCCTTTCCTGCGGGGGTGGGGACCAGCAACTGTCCGCCCCGGTCGCCCTTTCTGTGAGACGACCGGGGCGGGCCGGCCGCACCGATGTACGGCCCGGAGCGTCGTCCGATGCCCGGTTCTCTCCATCGTGAGGAGTAGTCATCGTGAGCACGCCGACCGAGCGTCCCCCCGGTCCGACGGCGCCGGAGACCACCACCACGAACGCCACCTTCGAGTAGAGGAGAGCATCAATGTCCAAGGTCATCGAGTCCAAGCACAAGGGTGCCGAGAAGCCCCCGCCGAAGCACGCGGGCAAGCCGGCCCCGGAGACCCCGCCCCCCACCCCGACGTCCAAGTGACGTCAATTCACCCGGGCGGGCCCGGGCCTGAACAACCCGAGCCCCCGCACCGGCAGCCCTCTCCGTCGCCGAAGCCCGCTCCGGCACCGGGAAGCTGACACACTGGGTGGCCCCCGCGCGTGTGACTTGTGCGGGGGTCACCCTCTCTGCAAGGGAGCGTAAGTGACGGTTCAGGACAGGTTCTTGATCGCCTACGAGTCACGGCACTACGAGGATGCGGACTGGGGAGCGCGAGCCGACCGGTGGACGGCATCGTTCTACACCGCTGCCGACACCACGGTGTTCGGTACGGCAGTGATCACCCGAGTGGTTCCCGGCGTGACCCCGAACCCCCGGGCGGCGCTGGAGGAGGACCCCGGCCTTCTCGACCGCATCCCGCGGGTCGTCTTCACCGAGAACGGCGGCCTGGTCCCCGAGTTGGCCAAGATGCGCCCCTCGCTACTGCTGCTGCTGGAGTCGGTCCACGTCACTGACAAGTGGCGGGGTAAGGGCGTAGGAATGCGCTTGGCGGTCGCTGCTCTCCGACAGCTGGCCGTTCCCGGGACCGTGGCCGTCTGCTACCCGGCTCCCATTCACGATCACGGGCCGGACGAACCGTGTTCGTACGAGTCGGACGATCCGGAGGTCCGGCGGCCGGACGAGGAGGCGGTGGCCAGGCTCCAGAAGGCGTGGGAACAGCAGGGCTTCGCACCGTTTGACCAGGCTGTCTACACCATGGCGTTTGTCTGAGGCCGTCCGACGCGACCAGCGAGCACGGGGAGGCTCGGCCAGGGGTGCGGGACTGGCTCCCCGTTCGGGGGCTCAGGGTGAAAGCATGTCCATCATGACAGGTCAGCGCCGCTTTTCGTAGGACGGAACGCACAGTTCGCGAGGCTTGTCCGGTCTGTTCCCCAGCGCTCAGAATCTCCTTCGTCCGTCATCCGGAGACAGGGGGAACGATGACGATCGATCACGACGCGGTGCTGCGGGCCCGAGTGCTGCTGCTGGGGTCCGGGCGGTTGTGGCCGGAGGAACTGGTCGGGGCGTACCGGGTGCTGGCCGAGGTGAGTCCGCAGGTGTACGGGCCGAAGTTGGTCGACGCGCTGCTGACGCTGTACTACCGGAGCCGGGATCCGAAGGTGGACGTCGCGCTGTCCGCAGAGGCATACCGGGCCGCACGCGGGATGGAGGCAGGGGCGCCGGACCGGGCGGAGCGGTGGTGCCGGGCCCTGGACGCCTATCAGGCCTCGCTGTTCGCCCTCGGGCGCAGGGCGGAAGGCCGCGCGGTCTGCGAGGAGTTGGCCGCGGCCGGCCGCAGTGGGCGGCTGGTGACCGTGCTGGCCGAGGAGGGGTGCTTCGGGGAAGCGGCGGCGCTGGACGAGGTGGCCGCCCGGAAGGCGGCCCGGGAGGGCTCGTTCAGGGACATGGTGCGGTGGGCGGCGAACCTGGAGGGCGCCGGGCTGCACGATGCCGCGTCGGCCGTCTTCCGCGAGCTCCTCGCGGAGACCCGGCGCGAGGCGGCCGAAGAGGGCACCGGCCTGCCGGTTCTCGTCGCGGAGCTGGTTCACTTCGCCCGGATGCGGGAGGCCGTCGGGGACGGGGAGAGTGCCGCGGCCGCCCGGCGGGAGGCCCTGGGGGTCCTGGAGGGACTCGCGGCCACGGGCGGGCCGAGGAGTTCGAACGGCCTCGTCGAGCGGTGGAGCACGCTCTTCGTCCTGTCGGGGCGGGCGGCCGAACCCGCCGCGAGCGCGGAGTCACCAATGCCGCCGTTCGGCACGGAGCGCGGCTGGTCGCGCGACGTCAGGGAGGGCTTTCTCGGCATGCTGCCGGACCTCGAAGCGGAGGCGGTGGGGCTGCGCGAGGCCGAGCGGCTGCCCGAGCTGGTCGACGTCCAACGCAGGATCAGCGTCCGCGCGGCCGTCCGCGACGGCGACCACCACTATCTGTTCGAGGAGCGGTTCGCGCCCCGGTTCGACGAGGGGGTGGCGCTCGCCCGCCGCCTGCCCGACGATCCCGCACGCCTCGCCCGCGCCCTCACCGACCGGTCGATGTTCCTCGTCGCGGTACGCTCCTTCGAACGCGCGCACGCCGACCTCGCCGAAGCGGCGGCGCTGTTGGACTGATGCCTGTCCGTTCGGCCGCCGCCGGCCTCGGCGCGGGTATCGGCGGGGGGCGTCAGCGCAGCAGCTTCACGGGTGACCGGCCGGCGGTGCCCTCGGCAGAGGGCGCCGCCGAGGCCGCCCCGGCACCGTCGGCGCCGCAGGCCGCCTTCAGGAAGAGTGCGTCGATCGCCGCGCCGGTCTCGTCGGTCTCCGCGCCCTCCAGGAGGTTGAACGAGAGGGCGAACTGGCGCGAGCCGTCCTTCGCGCCCAGCAGGATGGTGTTGTAGCCGGGGATGCCGCCGGTGTGGCCCCAGACCTCGCCGCACGGCAGGTCGTAGCGGATCAGGCCCAGGCCGTAGTGCGCGGCGATCGTCGGCGCCGGGACGACTGTCGTCATCTCGGCCAGCCGGGCGGGTGTCAGCAGCTTGCCGCC
>NZ_JZWY01000140.1:0-588 GCF_000966955.1 Streptomyces sp. NRRL S-495 | reverse complement strand
TGCCGCCGAACAGGGCGGCGTGGAAGCGGTCGAGGTCGGCGGTGGTGGAGATGCCGTTGCCGGCGGCGTCCGCGACGGTCGGGTTGAGCCGGGTGACGTCGGCCGGGCCTTCCGGCAGTTGGATGTACCCGTGCGCGTGCGGGCCGGGGATGCGGGCGGAGGAGTTCGGGAACGTCGTGCTGTCGAGGTGCAGCGGTTCGACGATCCGCCGCTCCACCTCGCGCTGCCAGGTGCGCCCGGTGACCTTGCGGATGATCATCCCGGTGAGGATGTAGTTGGTGTTGGAGTAGTACCAGCCCTGCCCGGGCTCGAAGTACGGCGGGTGTCCGACGGCGACGGAGACCAGCTCCTCGGGCCGGAAGTCCGTCCAGCGCCCCTCGGCCAGGTACGCGCGCAGGCTCGCCTCGTCGTGGTAGAGGAACCGCGGGTCCTCCAGGTAGTCGAACAGGCCGCTGGTGTGCTGCAGCAGCTGCCGCAGGGTGATCGCGCCGCCGTTCGGGACGACACCCGGCAGGTAGCGATCCACCGGGTCGTCCAGTCGCAGCCGGCCCTCGTCGGCCAGTTGGAGGACGACGGTGGAGACGAAGG
>NZ_JZWY01000139.1:0-5087 GCF_000966955.1 Streptomyces sp. NRRL S-495 | reverse complement strand
TGTCGGTGCGCACCGCGCGCCCGGAGTCCAGGTCGACGACCCCGGCGGCGTCGCGCCACGGCCGGCGGCCGGCCTCGCGCACCTCGCCGAGTGCGGCCGTCGCACCGCCGCGCTCGACCAGGGCCCGCAGCTCCGGGCCCAGGTCGACGGACGGCCCGGGCCGTCCGGCCTCCGCCACGGCGGAGGGCACCCCGACCCCCGCCGCCACGGCGGCCGTCGGGGCGAGCGTGGCGACCGTGGCTCCGGCCACCGCGACGGCGGCGAGCCGCAGGCCGAGCCGGTCGCGACGACGCGGCCCGGCCCAGTGGTTGGCGTTCATGGTGTTCCCTCCCGGACCCGACTCCCGGGCCTCACCGCCACGTTCGCATCCGCACCGCCGTACTCGCGTCGTCCTGCGGAAGGCCCTGCGGAGCCTCTGTACTGCCTCTGCGCGGCGACTCGCGCTCCACCTCGGGACGGGGGCGGAGGATCAAGAAATCCCCTTCGAGGGGCTTGACTTGACCTTTCGGCCGGGGTTCCGGCTCCGGCGGTGCGGAGTGGAAGGTCGACGACGCCGACTTTCCGCGTTGCCGCCGTGCTGCGGCCCGGGGACGGTTCCGTCACGCGGCCCTCGGCCGGGCGGCTGCCGCGCAGCCGCGCTGAGCGACGACCACGGGCGCGCGGCGGAGGAGCAGCGCGTCACCGAGGCCCGTCGACGGGCAGCCGTCGAGCGCACCTGCTGCTACGAGACCGCCACTGCGGCGGTCGTCGTCGACGGCAGCGACCGGGTGATGCCGGTGCGGCTCGTACTCCCGGAGGAGGGCGTCCGGTGGGGTGGGGTCCAGCCGGCCCCGGCGGACCTGGCGCAGCTATGACCGGCGGTCACCGACCCGGCCGGACTCCTACGGCGCCGGGCGAGCGCGAGGGTCGCCACGCCCGTCCCGCCGGGCGCACCAGTGCCCGGCGCCGGCTTCGTCGACCACAGCGAGCACTGGACGGCGGACGCCAGGAGCGGCGGCGGCCGCACCCGGGGCGTGTGTCCGTGGGGGCCGGGTTCATTGATCATGCTCTGAACAGGAGCCGGACCAGGCGGGCCGCTCTCGCAGCTCCCACGCGCTTCTCCCGGCGTCTCGCCGCCGTCCCCGCCGCCGGGCGCGGCCGTTGCGCCCGTGGGGGCGGGCCGCGGGTGAACGGACAGCGCAGGAGCTGGACATCGCCTTGGGGGAGAGGAGTGGGAAGTCGGCGGCGTCGACTTCCCACTCCGTGCTTGCCGCTCAGTACCGCCGACCCCGTTGGCGCAACCGGCGGTTGCGCCTCGCTCGGCGGCGGACTTCCTCCTCGCGCGCCCGTGCGGCTGCCGCGCGGGCCCGCTCGGCGTCCGCACGGGCCCGTCGCCGGGCCTCGGCGTCCGGGCCGACCGGGGTCTCCGGGGCCACCGGGGCCACCGGGGTCTCCAGGTCCTCCGGGGGCTCCGGCGCGGGCGGGCCCGGCGAAGTGCCTGGGGCGTCCGGGCGGGGCGGGGCAGGTGGGGCTCGGAAGCCCCACTGCTCGTCGGAGTGGGGAGGCAGCGGTCCGTCCGCACCGCCCGACCGGCCGACGGCGATCCACCGGCGCAGTGCGACGCAGGCGACCGGCGGTCCGAGAAGCAGTGCGAGCAGCCACAGCGGAACGAGCGAGGACGAGAGGACGCCGCGGGCCGAGGTGCCCGGCAGCAGCGAGCCCAGCAGGACCACCAGCACCATCAGCACGACCAGCGCCAGCCACGTGGCGACAACCACGGCCACCGCCCGAGCGGCGACCACCACCCGCCCCATGGATCCTCCTCGCAGCACGATCGGCATCGTCGCGTCGGCGCGCGCAACTGCTGGCCCGTCCATGGTTATTACTCCTGGAACGGCAGGGCGCACAACGGTTTTTGCTGCCCGTGCAGCCGGGGTCCGGAGGGGGTGAGGGAGGACTGCCGACGGCCCGGACCGGAGGAACGGGCTCCCTGCTGCGCCGATACCGACGGGGTATCGGCGCAGAAAAAACGGGTCTTGGACACCGGCAGGCCCCCGGCGGTGGACTTCTCACCATGAACATCGCCTACTGGATCGTCGCGGGACCGCTCGCGCTCTTCTACCTCTACGCGGGCACGCTGAAAGTGATCCGCAGCCCCGATCAGCTCCGGCCGATGATGGCCTGGGTCGACCGCATACCCCTGCCGGCTCTCAGGGCCCTCGGGACGGTCGAAGTCCTCGGCGCGGCAGGTCTGCTCCTGCCGCCGCTGACGGGTGTCGCGGTCCCGCTGGCATCGGCCGCGGCCGGCGGCCTCGTCCTCCTCCAGGCCGGTGCGATCGCCGTCCACCTGACCGGCGGTGACCGCCGGATCGCACTCAACCTCGGGCTCGTCACCGCTGCGGCCGTGACGGCCTGGCTCGCCACCGGCCTGTGACGGCGCGCGGTCCCGGGTTGGCGGGTGGGCCGACGTGGTCCGCTCAGAGTTCCTCGGCGAATCGCGTCCGGTGGACGCCGTGCACGATGGCCCCGGGGGACTGGTAGCCCCGGTGCTCGGGGTTCGAGACCTCCCCGTCCCACGGCGCCACGCCTTCCGGAAGCAGCGGAGCACGGCCCAGGTACATCCGGGCGGCTTCTTCCAGCCTCAGGTCTCCCACAATCACCGAGTTCCACAGCGAGTAGCCCTGCCCGACCACCCACAGGCACAGATCCTCGGTGCTGTCCTCGGACCAGACGTCCCCGTCCACGCTGACACCTTCCGAGAAGTCGGCCAGCGATTCCGCCGCGGACTCGTAGGCGGACGCGAAGGCTTCGAGCTCCTCCCGCGAGCGGGACTCCAACCACAACTCCAGGGCGGACAGGCGCGGTCGGGTCGCGTCCAGGACCTCCCAGAACCAATCGGGAACATGATCCGGTTCCATCTCGGCTCCTGGTGTCGAGGGCTGTGCTACTCGCCCGACCGTACAGCGCGGTGGCGCTGCCCGGACACTTCCGGGCTGTCGGTGCTCAGAGGTCGGCGTCGGCGGCGAAGTCGACGAATGCCTTCCAGGCGGTGGGGTGGAAGGTGAGTTGGGGGCCGGTCTTGTCCTTGGAGTCGCGGACGTGGACGACTTCGGGGGCCTTGGCGACCTCGACGCACGCGGCGTCCTCGTTGGTGCTGTGGCTGCTCTTGAACCATGTCAGTTCGGTCATCACGACATCCAGGATGCGCCGACGGCCCGCCGCTGGGAAGCGGCAGGCCGTCGGGTGGGTGCTGTTTCAGACGTTGGCGTCCGCGGCGAAGTCGACGAACGCCTTCCAGGCGGCCGGCTCGAAGGCCAGCTGCGGGCCGGTCTTGTCCTTGGAGTCGCGGACGTGGACCACACCGGGCGTCTCGGCGACCTCGACGCACGCGGCGTCCTCGTTGCTGCTGTGGGTGCTCTTGAACCATGCCAGATCGGCCATGCCTACCGCTCTCCCAGAATCTTTTCGATCAGGACCAGGGACTCCCTCATGGTGAGCGCCTGTCCCCTGAGGGTGCCGTACCGTGCTGCCATCTTACGGACCTCGTCCGGATCCGTGATGAGCCTGTTGACGTGCTGGACTGCCACGTAGGCGATCTGCGCGCGACCGGTCTGGGTGAGGAGGATGAACGAGCCGCCCATGCCCGCGTTCTCCGTGCGGTCGAGCGGCATCACCTGGAGTTCCACGCCACGGATTTCACCGACACGCAGCAGGTGGCGCAGCTGCGCCTCGTGGACGTCCCAGCCGCCCAACGGCCGCCGCAGGGCACTCTCGTCGATCACCCAGCTCATCACCGGCAGCGGCCAGCGGCTCAGGATCTCCTGTCGGGTCATCCGCGCGTCCACCCACGAATCGACCTGTTCGACGGACAGCCACGGCCTGCGCATGTCGTACAGCGCTCGCGCGTGCGCCTCTGTCTGCAACAGTCCAGGGATGTGCAGACTGCTGTACTCGTGGACCTCAAGTGCCTTGGCTTCCTCCGCTGTGAAGGCCTTCGAGAACGCCGGGTGACGCTCACTCACCCGGATCTTGGCCTTCATCACGTCGTCCGCGACGACCGTCAGCGCCCCGCCCGCGTCGACGATGGGGTCCACCACGGTCAGGAACTCGATTCTCGGCGTCCGCTTCCCGCGCTCGATCAGGCCGACCATGTCCTCGCTGTACCCGATCCGCTCCGCGAGCTGGCGCTGCGTGATGCCGGCCCGTTCGCGGTAAAGCTTGACCAACTTGCCCACCGCGCTGTAGAACTCGGCGATCCCGTCCGAGTTCTCCACCGTCTCCCCGTCGTCGGGGACCGTGCGCTCGCTGCGCTCGACGCTGCTCACCATGGGAACCACCCCTGCTCACACGAGTTTGCGACCGACTGATCCGGGTCTCACCAACAGGCGGACCCTCCGCGTCCGCACAAGCACACTCCGTGCCCGCCGGATCCGTGGTCAGCGTACGTCCGTGCCGCCAGGCTTTTCCCCATGACGACCGAAATTCCGCTCGACAACCCCCGCCGCCACACCATCGTCCTCGCCGCGACCCCGAAGGGCGCGTGTCTCTGCCGAGGCATCGTCAGACGTCAACTCGCCGAGTGGGGTGTGGACTCCAGGATCGGCGAACCGTTCCACTCGGCGCTGCTCGTCGTCGCCGAGCTGGCGGCGAACGCCATCACGCACGGGCGCGTTCCGGGGCGCGGGTTCGAGTTGCACCTGTGTCTCACCACCACCGTGCGCCGGGGCGCCACCCTCCGGATCGAGGTGTCCGACTGCCGGGGCGACCGCCTGCCCGTCCTCCCGTCGGCGCGGGTCACCGACGGCCAGTCCGGGCGGGGGCTGGTCCTGATCGACGCCCTCGCCGACCGCTGGGGCACGGCCCTCCGCGACCCCGGGGCCAAGACCGTGTGGGCCGAACTCGACCTCGCCGATGCCCGCTGCCTCGCCGATGCCCGCTGAATCCCGCCATACCGCGACTGCCGCCGGCAGCGCCGCGCTCTGCACCCTGCTTCCGTTCGTCCTGCTGCTCGCCCTCCTCGCCTGGGCGTACCCCCTCACCACCCGTCAGCACGGCCGTCCCCGCCCGGCCCCGACCCCCACCGCCACCGCCTCGGCGCGGTGAGGGGG
>NZ_JZWY01001049.1:0-3033 GCF_000966955.1 Streptomyces sp. NRRL S-495 | reverse complement strand
GGCGGGGGCGGGGACGGGGGCAACGGACGGCGGGCCGGCTCGGTGGCCGGTCCCCAGGGTCGGGACGGACACGGCGGTACTCCTGGGCAGCGGGAACGCCTCGGACCGCAAGAGGGGGTGGGCGTGATCGCCCGCGCGCTGCGGCCCCTCTTCTCGAAGACCTCTGCCCGGCTTCGTCGAGCGACGATCCAGGTGGCGCCCGGAAAGGGCACGGGAGCGGCGCGGAACGGCCGCTCCGTAGGTTGTGGTACCCGGCCTGGGGGGATTCATTCCGTTTTGCACGGGTTCACTCCTCCCGATCCGGGCAGAACCGTGCCCGGCACCCGTCCCGCCGCACCGGCTGTCGGGGACGCACCGGCCGTCGGGCCGACGGCCGGTGCGGCGGGAACGCACGGGAGAGGCCCGCGACCGCCCCGGACCGGCCCGTGGACCCGGGGCAGGACCCCGGGCCGGAACCTGGGTCGGAACCAGGTCAGGAGCCGTCGAGCAGCAGGCGCGCGGCCACCTCCGCGCCGTCGGTGCGGATCCCGGCGGCCACGGCGGCGGCCCGGTCCCGGGTCTGCGGCGACAGGACGGTCCGCAGCGCGGCGGCGACGGACCCGGCGGTCGGCACGGCCGTGTCGTGCACCGCGCCGATGCCCAGCTCGGCGACCCGGGCGGCCCAGTACGGCTGGTCGACGATCTGCGGCACCACCAGCTGCGGCGCACCGGCCCGGGCGGCCGCCGCGGTGGTGCCCGCGCCGCCGTGGTGCACGACGGCGGCGACCCGGGCGAACAGCGCCTGGTGGTTCACCTCGCCGACCACGAAGCGGTCGACCGGACCGGCCGCACCGCCGTCGCCCCGCGCGTGCTCCGCACCTGCCGACAGTTCCGCCCAGCCCCGGCCGACGACCACCCGGCGGCCGGCCGCCCCGGCCTCCTCGACCGCCAGTCGGGCGACGTCCTCCGAACCGCGCATCGGCATGCTGCCGAAGCCCACGTACACCGGGGGCTCGCCCGCGTCCAGGAAGGCGGTCAGCTCGGCGGGAAGCGGTCGCGGGTCCGGCAGCAGCCAGGCTCCGGTCTGCACCACGTCGAGTTCGGCGGGCAGCCGCCAGGGGCCGAGGGTCGGGTCGGTGGCCAGCCACGGCCGCTCGGTGAGGACGTGGTCGCGGACGTTCGCCACCGTCGGCAGGCCGACCGACGCCCGGTGCGCGTTGACCGGTCCGCCGAACATCGCGTTCATGCTCTCGACGTCCAGCTCCCACAGCTTCGCGTTGTCGGCGCCCTCGGGCGGCGCGGGGCGGCCCGGGTACTGGAACGGCGGGTGGTGCGGCGACGGCAGGACGGTGGGCTGCAGGCCCGCGTAGACGAACCGGGCACCCGCCTTCTCCGCCGCCGCCCTGGCACCGGCCGCGCTCGGGAACAGCCCGGTCGCGACGACCGCGCCGCCCGCCGCCGCCTGCCCGAGGACCGCCTCGTAGGACGCCGCCGTCAGCCTCGCCACCCGGGTGGGGAAGTCCGTCGGCGCCGGCGCCGCACCGGTCACCAGCGCCCGCACCGGGTCGCCGACCGGCACCAGCGGGATGCCGAGCGTGGCCGACCGGGCCGCGAACTCCTCGTCCGACGGTGCGCAGAGCCGTACGTCCGCACCCAGTTCGCGCAACCGCACCGCCAGTCCCAGCAGCGGCTCGACATCTCCCCGCGACCCGTAGGTCGACAGCACAACGCGCATCCCGCGCTCCTTCCACATCTGCTCTTCCGGTGCCGTTCCGGTGCCTTCCCGGCTCCGGCTTCGGCTCCGGCCTCTTGCTCGGGCCTCTTGCTCCGGCTTCTTGCTCCGGCTCCGGCCTCGACGGGTGATTCTCCGACGTCACCGGGGTCTTGCCGCAAGCCCCCCGGTTCGCTGTAGCTTGGCAGTGATGATCATCATCGACCGGCTGCCGCGCGCCGTACCGCGCTCGTGAGGCTCCGGCCCGGAGCGGGGGGCGTGTTGAGGCGGCATCGGATCCTGTTGCTGGACGCGGCACCCGGGGACCTGCTCGGTGCGGAGCTGGAGCGCCTGCTCGGCCACGGCCTGGCCGTCACCCTGAACCTGCGGCGGGTCACCGACCGGGCGGCCGCGCGGGCCGCCTGGGGCGAGCGCGTGGAGTTCACCGACTTCGACCCCTTCGACGAGGCGGCCGTGATCGCCGAGACCCTTCGCGACGGCGGGCACCAGGCCGTCAAGTCCCGGGCCGGGGTGCCGTTCCGCGCCGCGTTCCTCGCCGCCACGGCCGGTGGCACTGCCACCGGTGGCGCCGCCGTTTCCGGGGATGCCGGTACNTGCCGGTACCGCGACCGGGCCGCTGCGGGTGATCGGCCGGGCCGGGGCGGGCACCGACCACGTCGACCTCGCCGCCGCCGCCCGCCACGGAGTCGTGGTCACCCACACACCCGGGTCCAACGCGGACGCGGTCGCCGAGTTCGCGCTGGCCCAGCTGCTCGCCCTGACCCGGGATCTGGTCGGCCACAACGCGGCTTCGCACCAAGGTGATTGGCGCAGTCCGGCGGCACCGGCCCGGGCACTGTCCGAACTGACCCTCGGCATCCTCGGCCCGGGCCGGATCGGCCGCGCGCTGGCCGGCCGGGCCCGCGCCCTCGGCCTGACCGTGCAGAGCCTCGGCCGCGGCCCTGCCGAGGGGGACGGCGTCCGGCGGGCGGACTCCCTCGCCGAACTGCTGGCGAGCAGCGACGTGGTGTCCGTCCACCTGCCGCTCACCGCGCGGACCAGGGGCCTGATCGGCCGCCGTGAACTGGCACTGCTGCGGCCGGGCGCGATCCTGCTGAACACCGCCCGGGGCGGGATCGTCGACGAGCAGGCCCTGGCCGAGGCCCTGCGCGATCCCGGGCACCCGCTCGCGGCGGCGGCCGTCGACACCTTCGAACACGAGCACGCCGCGTTCGACTCACCGCTGTTCGGGCTCCCGAACGCCCTGCTGACGCCGCACGTCGCCGGGATGACCCGCAGTGCGATGGCCGAGGCCGCCGTCCGCTGCGCCGACCACGTCGCCG
>NZ_JZWY01001048.1:0-6437 GCF_000966955.1 Streptomyces sp. NRRL S-495 | reverse complement strand
GCGCCGACCACGTCGCCGCGCTGCTGGACGGCCGCCCGGACGGCGTGCCGGTGGCGGCCGGCTGACGGACCGTAGGCTCCGACCCTGCCGTTCGGCAGGGGTGGAGCGCCCGGGTGGGCTCGGTAAATGTGCCGATCGGCACATGTGCGGGTGGGGGTGCCGCGACCAGGATTGGGGGCATCGAGAGGGCGGCCGACCGGGCCGCCGGGGAGGGAGACCCACCATGTTCCGCATTCGTACCCGCAACCGTGCCGCCGTCCGGACCGCCCGGGCCACCGCTGCCGCCGGGCTGGCCCTCGCGGCGCTCACGGGCGTCGCGCCGGCCTCTGCCGATGCCCTGTCCGGCGGCTCCGGGCCCGTCGACTCCGGGTCCGTCGCCCCCGGGTCGGTTCACTCCGTGTCCGACGACTCGGTGTCCGTCGACCCCGCGCCCGAAGGCCGGGACGGCCGGCCCGCGCGGCCGGCGACCGTCAGCGGCAGCGCCCGGATCTGGTACGCCTTCTCCCCGGACGACGAGATCTGGTTCACCGTCGACGCCCGGGCGAAGCCGTACTCCCGCCCCCTCCCGGGCACCAAGGCGCCCAACGGGCTGCCCACCGACGCCGTGGGCACGGTCCGCTACTCGCACCGTGTGGGCGCCACCGGGGAGGTGTACAGCGCCGAGGCCGAGGTGGACTGCCTCAGCACCGGCGGCCCGGTCGCCACCCTGACCGCCGTCATCGACACCGAGGGCCACAAGGAACGGATCGGTCTGAGCATCTACCAGGGCAGCGGCCGCGACGGAGCCCGCCTCGGCTTCTCCTGGGGTGTGGCCAACCTCGACATGGACGCCGACCAGAAGCCCTACCAGCCGGTGGTGGGCACCTGCATGGCTCCGGCACCGTTCGCCCCGGTGCTGCGGGGCGGCTTCGCCGTCCACCACGTGGAGTTGGAGGCCCCGAAGTCGCCCGGCCAGTAAGGCGCGGTCCGCCCGCCACCAGGGCGCGGTCCGTCCGACGGGCCGACGGGCAGCGTGCGGACACCCGGCCGCCCCCGGCCGAGCGTCCGCACGGAGAACCCACCGAGCGGGTCCGGGGTCAGGGGGCGGTGATGCCCGGCTGGGCACCGGCACCGAAGGACCAGCCCTCGACCTCGCCCGGGGCCGGGTTGTAGGAGCCGGCACCGAGGTTGCTGTAGGACCACGGGCCGCCGTGCGGGGCGTGCCAGTACGACCAGTAGGCGGTGCCGGTCGGGTTGGTGCAGGTCGTCGGCAGGGTGTTGATCTTGCAGACGAAGCCCGGGAAGCGCGGGTGGAAGGCGTAGGAGAAACCGGCGCCGGTCAGCGCGGCGAGGCCGCTGGCCGGGTCTCCCGGGGCGCAGCCGGTCTCGATGCCGCCACCGAGGGCGGTGAAGTCGACGACCACGGTGACGCCGGAGGTGCCGGTGCAGGCGGCGGCGCGGGCCGGCGGGGCGGTCGCGGTGGAGACGCCGAGCAGGCCGGCGGTGAGGGCCGCGGCGGCGGCGAAGGCGCCGAGGGTACGGCGGGCGGGGCGGACGGAGGTGGTCATGGGCGTGCTCCTCGGGTGCGGCGGGCGGCGGTGGTGCGGGCTCACGGGCGGGCGGCCGTCAGGGGCGCGCGGCCGGGGCCGGGCAGACCAGGGTGGGGGCGGCCGGGCGGGCGCCGTGGGCGCTGAGGCCGACAAGGCCCTGGCCGGAGAGGCCGAGGACGGCCTGAGCGGTGGCCCGGGCGGCGTTGGCGGGGTTGAAGCCGCTCGCGTCGTAGGCGACGGCGCCGCGCACGGCGGGGTCGGCCGAGCAGCCCTGCTGGAGCTTCACCAGGCTGCTCCAGCCCTTGAGGCCGCTGATGAACCGGCCGCCGGGGAGCAGGGCGGAGGTGGCCAGGCCGGTGCTGTTGGCGTTGGAGGCGGTGGCACCGGCCGCGGCGAAACCGCCGTCGGTGTTCTGGTGGGCCGTCAGCCAGTCCAGGCCCGCCTTGGCCTTGGCGCTGCGGCCGGTCGCGGCGAGGGCCTGGGCCGCGAGCGCGGTGGCGTCGGTGTCGGCGGTGCAGGTGGCCTGCCCGAAGACGACGGGGAAGCCGCCGTCGGCGCACTGGGCGGCGGCCAGGAAGTCGACGGCGGAGGCCGGCGCCCCGCCGGGGGTGCGCTGGAGGGCGATCAGGGCCAGGGACTGGCCGAAGGCGTTGCTGTAGTCGCCCCACTGGGAACGGTCGGAGAAACGGCCGCTCGGCGTCAGCAGGGAGCGCAGCCGGGCGGGGAGGTCGACGCCGCCGAAGGCCGTCGGGGCGGTGCCGCGCACCTCGGCGGCCAGCAGGAGCTTGGCGGTGGCACCGGCGTAGGCCTCGGTGGTGCCGTCGCCCAGGTAGCCGCTCAGGATGTCGGGCCGGGCGAGCCAGGCGGTGGCGCGGGCGGCGGCCTGGTCGGCGCTGCCGGCGGCGGCGAAGGCGAGCACGGCGTCGATGGTGAGGCCCTGGTCGGGGTAGGCGGTGCCGTCGAAGACCGACTCGAAGTGGTCGCCGTCGACGAGCTGACGGGCCAGCCAGCCGGCCGCGGCGGCGTCCGGGCGGTAGGTGGTCGCGGCGTCCCCGGAGGCCGAGGAGGGCGAGGAGGCCGGAGCGGTGGCGGCCGGGGCCGGGGCCGGGGCGGCAGCCTGGGCGGCGGTGGCGGCCGGGAGGGTGGCGGTCAGGGCCAGTGCGGATATCGCGAGCAGGCGGAGCGGGCGGCGGCGGAGCGCGGAGGCTGACATGGGAGGCCTTTCCGGGCCTGGGCGCACGGGCGGCCGCCGGCGACCGTGCGGGACAGGATGCCCGACGGCTCCGGGAGCCCCTGGCCGCAGACCACGACGGGAGGAGGGGACACACACCTCCGCCGACGGGTACTCGGGCTCGCCGCCGACTGCCGTCGGCGGCCTACCGTTGCGGGTCAGCGCCGGAATTCGACCGGACTTCCCCCGACGGCGGAGTCAGAACATGACGGCTCATGATGTCGGCTCGGCCGAGAGAGGGTCAAGGCCGGTGCGAGGTCGGGTCGTCACCGGGGCGGGACGGTGCGACGGCCAGGACGTGCGACAGCCGGGACAGCGCGGCGGCCGGTATGGGTGCGACGGCCGAGCCACCGTGCCGGCGGTGTCCGGCGGCACGGTGACGACAAAGGACCCGCCCGGCCGCCGCAGGGATGCGGCGACCGGGCGGGAGACCGGGGCGGACGGGGTCCGGGCTTTCGGGGTCGGAAGCCCTGGTTCGGCCCCCGGGGCAGCCGCCTCCGGTCAGCAGGTGCCGGCCGCGCGCTCGCGCACGACCAGGTCGGTGCGGCCCGCCGTGGCGTCCAGCCAGACCACCCGGGTCCCCCGGTCGGCCGCCGGGAAGTACTGGCCGCCCCGGTTGCAGGACACCCGCTCGGGGGTGCCACCGGTGAGCGGGAGCTGCCAGAGCTTGGGCAGATCGGTGTTCTTGGTGCCGCCCGTCGTCCGGCGGCCTGCCTCTGCGAAGGTGACCGCCCGGTCGGAGGCGGTGAGGCCGGCGATCCGGCGCGGCTCGGAGCCGGCACCGGGCCGGGGACCCGCGGGCAGGAGGTCGGTCACGCCGGAGCCGTCCAGCGCGCCGGAGCGGATCGTGCTGCCCTTCGTCGGGTCGAAGGGCGTCTCGACCCACAGCAGTCGGCCGCCGGCCAGGCGGGTGCTGCCGACCTCGGTCCCGGCGGTGGCGTTCGCGTCGTCCACCACGTACTGGGCGACGACCTTGCCGGTGGCGAGCGAGTAGACGGTCGGCGCGCTCACCGTCCGCTCACCGACCTGCCAGGTCTCGGTCCAGGCGAGCAGGCCGTCGTGGAGGGCGAGACCGGAGGCGCGGTGGCCCTCCGGCAGCGCGATCGGCACCACGGGGGCGCCGTCGCGGGAGATCGCGGGACCGCTGCGGCCGGTCGCGTTGTCCGTCAGGAAGAAGGCGACATCACCGCCGGAGACCCGGACGTCGCCGAGGTACTGGTTCGCGCCGCGGTGGACGCTGCGCACCGGGCCGCCGGCGAGCGGCCGGGCCAGCACCTCCATGCCCCAGCTGCCGTCGGCCCCCGGTCCCATCGCCACCCACGCGGCGGTCGTGCCGTCGGTGGCGGGCCAGCCGTGCGAGCGGCCGTCCTCCGGGCTCAGCCGGGCGGGCTCGGCGGAGCCGGCGACAGCACCCGCGTACACGGCCATGCTGCCCTTGGCGCCCTTGCCCGCGGTGGCCGCCACCCAGCGGCCGGCGGCGACGTCCGGCGCCACGCTCTCGGTGGAGAGTTCGCGCAGCAGCGGCCGGCTGTCCACGCCGATCCGGCGCTGCCAGCCGTCCTTGACCCCGTGGGCGTCGAAGGCTCCGGCCACAGTGCGGAGTTGGGCGCGGTCGAGGCCGAGCGCGCGGCCCGCGGCGAGCACCGCGTTGCGGGCGTCGACGAAGTCGTCCAGCGGGGTCATGTACTCGGCGAGCGCGCGGTAGACCAGGCGGTCGGCGAGAAGCGGGTCGAGGGTGCGCCGGATGTCCCACAACGCGCCCGAGACGATGGTGGAGTTGAGGTGCACGCCGCCGTTGTCGACCCCGGCGGGCGCCCCGATGTAGTCGGCGACGGTGGTGCGGCGGTCGTCCAGCCGACGGCCGGCGCAGGCCTCGGGGGTGCCGGTGCGGCAGAGGTCCTCGCCGAGCAGCGCGGCCCTGGGGTCGGTCATCGCGATGCCTCGGCTGGTCACCTCGATGGCATTGCCGAAGTAGTCGGCGAGGGCCTCGTCGAGGGCGCCGGACTGGCCGAGGTTGACCAGCTCCGCGGTGTACTTGACGACGCCGTGGGTCATCTCGTGACCGGCCACGTCGCGCGCGGCGGAGAACGGGCGGTACTTGCTGCTGCCGCCCCCGTAGATCATCTTCTGACCGTCCCAGTAGGCGTTGTCCATGGGCTGGCCGAAGCTGGTGACATTGACGACGGAGGTGATCGGTCCGGCCTTGCCGTCGATCCCGTCGCGGCCCAGGCGGTCGCGGTAGAAGTCGTAGACGGCGGCGGCGTTGAGGTGGGCGTCGGTGGCGCCGCTGGTGCCGGTGGCGGCCGGGAAGTCGGTGGTCGCCGAGGCGGCCGGGTGGACGTCGGCGGGCAGGGTCCGGTTGAAGTCCATCTCCTCCCGGCCGGCCGCGTCGTAGGTGGTGACGGTGGCGGGGCGAGTGAGGTCGACGAGCTGGTAGGTGCCGTCCGGGAGTCGGCCGATGTTCACCCGGGCGGAGGCGCCGAGGATGTCGGGCGCGGTGCCGGTGGCGGGTTCGAGGGCCGGGGCGGCGGCTGCCGTGTTGGCGGACGCGGCGGCGGCCGGGGCGCCGAGCGGGTACGGGGCGCGCACCTCGTAGGAGAGCGCGACCTCCCCGGCCACGGCGTCCACGAACACCTCCTGCGCCTTCGCCGCCCAGATCGCCGGGTCGCTCCCGCGCACGGTGAAGTGGCGGGCGAGCCGGCCGGCGCCGCCGGGCAGCACCACCAGGCCGTGGTCCTCGGCCGCCGCACCTGCGCGGGCCGCCGGTTCCTGGACCGCGCCGGTCGCGAGCCGTCGCAGCGCCTCCTCCGGCACGGTCTGCACGGTCGGGGCGGTGAGCCCGGTGAAGTACTTGCCGCCGACCGACTCGACCCGCTGTCCGGTGCCCTCGCCGACCAGGTGGACCAGGTACCGGGCCCCGAAGACGGGTATACCGCCGTGCCGCTGCTCGAATCTGACGGTGCGTCGGCCGTCGGCGGCGCGCTCCACACCGGCCTCGGCGAGCTGCGCGGGGTCGACCTGGTAGCGGTCCTGATGGGCGGCCAGATGGGCGCGGGCCGCCTCGGCCGGGTTGTCGCCGGGGGCCGCCTCGGCGAGGCCGGTGACCAGCTGCGGAGCCGCGGTGTCCGACCCTGCGACCAGCCCGGGCACCGGGTCGGCCTCGGCGGACGGTCCCCCGGCCGGTCCGGCGAACGCGGGTGGCACGGCCACTCCGAGGCCGAGCACGGCGGCGATCGCGACGCCGAGCAGCATGGGTCCGGGTGTACGGGAACGGTGATGCACTGCGGTCCTCCCACGGGAAGCGGCCGGCCTGGCGGTATGCCAGGCCATGCATGGACGGCGGACGCCCACCCCCACGGCTCGTCCGTTCTTCGGAGCCGGCGGTCCGCCCTGCGGATCAACATAGGCCATCTCTCTGTATATGTCGATCGACTGCATATGCAGACCGACCGATGCTCCCGCTCCTGACCGAAGACCCGCACCCAACACCTCGCCCCACCAGGGCAGTTGACCCGGCCTCCGAAATCCCGCGCCTCGGATGTCTACATCAAAGTAGACGAATTAGGGCGACCTTAGTAAGGTTCACCTAATCTTCCCGGGCCGCCGTCCGCACGTCGGCCGCAACACCACCGACAAGCGCCCCCGACCGCGCTACCGACCATGCCCCCGACCCTGAC
>NZ_JZWY01001047.1:0-326 GCF_000966955.1 Streptomyces sp. NRRL S-495 | reverse complement strand
TGAACAGCTCCGCCGCGACGCCGGACAGGAACCCGCAGCCGACACCTGATCCACCCCCCAGGCCGACGAGACCGGCCTGTCGGTGAGCGAAACGCGCTCACGACAGGCCGCCCCGGGCACGAGCCCCCGGCCGCCGGTCGACCGAGCGGCCCGTGCGCGGTCCCGCGCCGGGTGACGCCTCAGCGGGGGCCGAGGGAGACGGCCCGGCGGACGAGGTGGTGCGCGGCCGGCCGTCGACGGTGGGGAAGCAGGAGCCCGGGCATCCGTGCCCTGGCCGCGCGGGCGCGGCGGGAGGTCAGCATCGGGTAGATGTCGAGGAACTCGTG
>NZ_JZWY01001046.1:0-275 GCF_000966955.1 Streptomyces sp. NRRL S-495 | reverse complement strand
TCGTGCCAGGTGGCGCAGGCGGCTTCGACCCGCCCGGCGGCGAGCTGGCGTTCGGCCAGCTTGTACAGGACGACGGCACGGGAGCGGGACTCGGCCCGTGACCTACGGGCGGCGGACGCCTCCAGGAGCTCGATCGCCCTTGCCGGATCGCCGAGTTCGGCCTCGACGAGGGCGCGTTGATGGTCCCACGAAGCCCGGTGGTAGTCACCGACCGGCGGCGGCGGACCCGTCACGTCCGTCAGGAGGTCGCGGGCACCTGTCTCTTATACACATCT
>NZ_JZWY01001045.1:0-637 GCF_000966955.1 Streptomyces sp. NRRL S-495 | reverse complement strand
GGCGGACCCGTCACGTCCGTCAGAAGGAAAAGAGCACGGCCGATGTGGCGCAGTGCGGCCGTCCGATCGCCGACCGCCGCTTCGGACAGGGCGAGTTGTCCCAGGACGGAGGCCCGGAGGCGCGGCGCCGAGGAACTGACGCGGCAGTCGGCGGCGGCTTGCGCCAGTCTCAGGCTCTGTCGCCGGTGGCCGAGTTCGTAGGCCTGGGTGGCCATGATCCGTAGCGTCATCGCCTGGGTGGCGGTGTCGCCCGCGAGACGGGCCAGGTCGAGAGCGAGGTGGTGGTACCGGCCGGCGAGGCCGTTGAGGTCGTCGTCGACGTGCATGAAGGCGCACAGGTAGCACAGCCGGGCGGTGGCTCCGAGGATTCCGGCGCGCCGGACCGGTGGAGCGGGTGCGGAGAGCATGTGCGCCGCCGTGGTCGCGAGGAACACGGCGAGTGCGACGCGGGCCCGGCCCCCGCCGTGGACGCGGTCGATCGTGGAGAAGACGGGCAGCAGCAGTTCGAGCATGTCCGGTTCCGCCAGGGGCCCTTCCTCGCCCATGGGTACCGGCAGGCCGATGAGGCTTCCCGGCAGGACCGGCAGCGGCCCCGTCGGCACGGTGACGCCCCCGCCGACGGGTGACGGCTGGTAGG
>NZ_JZWY01001044.1:0-10688 GCF_000966955.1 Streptomyces sp. NRRL S-495 | reverse complement strand
GGCGGCGGAGGCGAGCCCCGCGAGCGCTGCCGGGAATTCCTGCGGCGGGAATTCCGGCGGCGGGAGGACCGGCTGCGGGTCGCCGAAGCCGGCGTCGTCCAGGGTGACGGGCCGTCGCAGTCTCCGACTCAGCGCCGAGCACACCAGGTGGGTGACGGGCTTGCGGGGAACCGCGCCGGTGAGCCACTGATGCACCGAGGCGCGCCCGTAGGACAGGGCGCATCCGGACTCCGTGCCGATCCGGTTGACGGCCCGGGCCAGTTGCTCCCCGGTCCACTCGGCTTCCCTGAGCAGTTCTCGCAGGCGGTTGTTCGGCACACGGAGGACGGCCATGCCTCTCCCCTGGGTCTTCGGCACCCCGCCCACGGTTGCCCGGTCCGGCCTCCGAGGCACGCGGTCGTACCGCGGATTCTCCGCCATCGTAACCGCCCGCGGCATTCCGAGGGGCGCCCTTCTCTCCTTCAACTCAACTGATTCCAGCGAAAGTTGACACCCCCGAATAATTGACGTGCCGACCGCCGGGAAAGCCCCGCGAGAACGGTCGCAGACTCCACCATGGAGGACGTCGGAACATTTCTTCGAACAAACCCCAGGGTGGAGGCGGGATCCACGATGTCCGGCCCACACAGTCCCACGATCACCGCAGATGTCGTACACCTGTTCCCCGGGCAGGGGGATTTCGGTCTGACGGCACTGCTTCGTACACTTCCCCGCACCGGGTCGCTGGCACACGCGGTCGCCGAGGTCTTCGAGGAGGCCGATGTCGTCGCCCCCGAATTCGATCTGCCGCCGATCGGTCCCCGCCTGGCCGGCAGCGCGCCGCTCAGCGTCGGCGCACTGGCCGCGGACCCGCCCGGAACCGTACAGCTCGCCCTGTTCGGTGTGTCCCTGGCGGTGCACCGCGCGCTCGAAGCCGACGGCTGCCGGGCGCAGCGCCTGCTGGCGGTCAGCTTCGGCGAGATCCCCGCGCTGACCGCGGCCGGGTGCTGTTCGACCGCCGACGGGGCCCGCCTGGCCTGCCGGCTCGGCCAGTTGCTCACCGGCCACGGCGGCGGCATGACGCTGCTGGGCGCGGGCCCGTCCGCGGCCGCCCGCCTGCTCGCGGAGGCGGGACCGGGCGCCCGTACCGTGGTGGTGGCCTGCGTCAACCACAGTGGGGAGACGGTGGTCTCCGGCCCGCTGGACGGGCTCGCCGTCGTCGAGCACTCGGCGGAGGCGCGCGGCATACCGGCGCGACGGTTGCGGCTGCCGTTCATGAGCCACCATCCGGCGCTCGCCCGGGAGGCCGGCGTGTTCGCGGACTTCGCCCGGCGGCTGCGCCTGGCTCCCCCGCGCCGGCCGGTCTACTCGGTGGTGAGCGGCCGGTTCCACCGCGCGGACAGCGATCTGCCGGGAGCGCTGTCCGCCTGTCTGATCAGGCCGTTCGACCTTCCTGCGGTGCTCGGCGCAGCCCTGCTGGACGCCTCGCTGGTCGTCGAGGCGGGCACCGGCAGCACCTTGACGAACAGCGTGCGGCGGATCGATCCGCGCCAGGAGGCGCTGGCGCCGATCGCCGACGGCCGGTGGCCCACCGGATCGCCGGCGCCGCTCCCGTCCCCGTGCTCAGGCCCGTCGCCCACCGCAGCGGAGGAGGACGCGCCGCGCCCTCGTCCCGACCTCGACGGCGGCGCGGAGGCACCCCTGGGTACCGGAGGACCGGCCGAGGACCGGGCCAGGGCGATCGACGTCCTGACCCGCCTCTCGGGACTGCTCCCGCCCCGGCGGGCCGGGGAGTTCGGGCAGCTTCTGGCGGAGCACCGGGCGGGGCAGGAGGCCCTGCGTACCGACCTGCGTACCGACACGAGCGCGCACCGGCGGCTGATGCGACTGGCGGCCTCGCTGCCGCCTGCCGCCGAGGTGGTCGCCGACCCGGACCTCCTGGCCGCGCTCAGCGAGGCGACGGCGCTGGCCGACCCGTCGCTCTACCAGACCTTCCTGTCCCACTACGTCCTGTGCGTCGGCTCGCTCGTCCTCCTGGGCGGCGAAGCCGCGGACCGGGGTGGCGCTCTCGCTCACGCGCGCACCAAAGGCTCCTTCATGGTCACCGAGTTCGGCGAGGCCGGCAGCCACCTCGAGATCCGCACCGAGGCCCGGTTCGACCCGGTGCACCGGGTGTTCACGCTGCACACCCCGGACCAGCGGGCCGCGAAGTTCTCCTCCGTCGCGGCGTTCGGCCTGCCGCAGCAGGCGGTGGTCTGCGCACGGTTGCTGACCGGTTCGCAGGACGGGGGCGTGTTCTCCTTCCTCGTCGACATCACCGGAGCCGACGGCCGCCCGGCACCGGGCGTGTCCGTCTCCGACCCGATACCGGTGGACGCGCTCCCGCTGCCCTACGGCCTCGTCCGGTTCCACGGTGTCCGGGTCCCGTACGACCGCTGGCTGCCGGACGGTGCGGTGATCGACCCGGCGGGCGTGCTGCACGACCCCCGGTCCAGCCCCGACGCCCGGCTCCGGCGGACCCTGGGCTGTGGTCAGGGGCTCTGGGCCACCCTGCCGTCGGCGATGGCGGCGCTGTCGGGCCGCAGCGCGGCGATGGCCTGGCGGTTCAACGCGGGCCGCCGGTCGCACGGACGGCTGGCGCCCGGGAGGCCGCTCCTGGAGTACCGCACCCAGCAGCACGCCGTCCTCGGAGCGCTGGCGGCGGCCTACTCGCTGCGGCGCACCGCCCGGGCCGCCCTGTCCACCTGGGCGGACCTGCGCGCCGCAAGGAGCGCCGACGGGCCGGACACCGCGATGACCTTCTCCCCCTGGGCCTCGGTCGACCGGTCGCTCGCCCTCTACAAGGCGCACAGCACCCGGACCGCGGCCGAGGTCATCGACGACCTGCAGCACCGCTGCGGGGTGTCGGGTCTCTTCGACCACAACCGGTTGCCGGGCTACCTCGGGTTCGCCCGTGCCTTCGACAGCGCCGGCGGCGACAACACCCTCATCCTCCTCGACGCCGGCCGCGCCCTCGCCGAGGAAGCGGAGGAACGGGCCCGCTCGGGTCCGCCGCCGACCGATCCGGACGCACTCCCGACCGACCCGACCGACCCGGCGTGGTGGCCCGCGGTCGTCACCGCCCTGCGGGACCGACTCGCCGCCGACCTCGCCGCCGCGTCGTCGGCCCGTGCCGGGGCGGGCCACCGCGACCTGGAGCTGTGGAACCCGCTGCTGGAGGATGCCCTCGAACTGGGTGACGTCCAGGCCCGCCGGCTCGCGGCCGAGGCCGCGGCGGGAGGCGACGGCACGGACGGGCGCGGATGGCCGGTCCCCCGGGCGGCCGACCTGGCCGCGCTCGACGGCCTCGCCGGCCCCCTGCTGGCCACCGGCGTGCTCGCTCCCGCCACCGTCCGCGCCCTGCCTGCGGCCATGGACGCCGTGTGCGACCGGCTGCACCGGGCCCTGCCGGACATCGTGGCCGCGCTCGACCCCGGGGCCGGCATCGCCCGGACCCCGCTGGACGAGCCCGACCGCACCACCGCACTCCTCACCCGCGCACTCCTCGCCCCCCACGGCGCCGCCACCGACGCCGACGACCGTTCCTGGAGCAGATCGTGAACCGGAGCAGATCCCCGGGCATCGGCGTCCTCGGCATGGGCACCCACCTGCCCGCCACGGTCACGAGGTCGGCCCGCCCGCCGGTGTCTCGGCCGCCTGGATCACCGAACGCACCGGCGTGACCGAACGGCACCGGGCCGCACCCCACGAGGCCGCCTCGGACCTGGCGGCGGCCGCCGTACTGGCCGCCTGCGAAGCCGCCGGCATCACGTCGGACCGGCTCGACCTCGTCGTCGCGGCCACCTCCACACCGGACGAGCTCGGGCCGGCCACCGCCTGCCGCGTCCAGGCCCTGACGGGCGCCACCAACGCCGTCGCACTCGACGTCAGCGCGGCCTGCTCCGGCTGGCTGTTCGCCGCCAAGGTCGCGCACGCCTGGCTGGCCACGACGCCCGGCGCCCGGCACGCGGCGGTGGTCGGCGTCGAGGCCTACTCGAAGTTCGTCGACCCGACCCACCGCGGCACCGCCGTCCTCTTCGCCGACGGCGCTGCCGCGGCGGTCCTGGGCCCGGTCGACGGGGACGGCGGCTTCCACGACTTCCACCTCGGCTCGGACGGCCGGGGCGCGCACCACGTGCTCATCCCCGCCGGCGGCAGCCGGATACCCGCCGGGACCGCGAGCCTGGACGCGGGGCTGCACCACATCCACATGGACGGCCGAGCCGTACGCGACTTCATCACCGAGATCTTCCCCCGACTGGTCGAGCAGGCCCTCGGCCACCACGGCCTCGGACTCGACGACGTCGATGCCTTCATCACCCACCAGCGCAATCCACTGCTCCTGCGCGCCGTCGCGGACCGGATCGGCATCCCGGCCGAACGCCTGCACATCACCGGAGACCTGACGGGCAACATCGGTGCGGCCTCCGCTCCGTTCGCACTGGCCGACGCCGCCGCCCGGGGTCTGCTGGCCGACCGGGCGCGCGTGCTCGTCTGCGTCTTCGGGGCCGGCCTGACCTGGGGCAGCACCCTGCTCACCTGGACGGGGGCCCGCTCCCTGCCCGCCCCCGCCCGGAACCCCGACTGACACCCCGCCGGAACCGGAGGAAGCCCTCATGACCGTCCTCAACCACTTCCGCCTCGACGGCCGGCGCGCACTGGTGACCGGCGCCTCGCGCGGCATCGGGCGGGCCGTGGCCGTCGCGCTCGCCCAGGCCGGAGCCCGGCTCGCCCTCTCCGCCCGCACCGGGCCCGCGCTGAAGCACACGGCCGACCAGGTGCTCCGGTACGGGGAGTCCCCGGTCCTGGTACCCGGTGATCTCGCCGACACCGGGCAGGCCGTGCTCGTCGACCGCGCCGCGGAGGCCCTGGGCGGCCTCGACATCGTCGTCCACAACGCCGGTGTCCTGCCCACGAACCCGGACGGCAGCACGCTGCTCGCACCGCTCCAGCACCTCCCCCAGGCTGCCTGGGACCAGGTGGTCTCGGTGAACCTCAACGCCACCGCCGCGATCTGCCGGCACGCCCACCCGTACCTGGCGCGGTCGGACAGCGCCAGCCTGGTGCTGATGTCCTCGGTCGCGGGTCTGGTCGGCACGCCCATGATGGAGGCGTACGCCGCGACCAAGGCCGCCCAGGTCTCCCTCGCCCGCAGTCTCGCCGCCGGCTGGGCCCGCGGCGGGATCCGGGTCAACGCCCTCTGCCCCGGCTGGGTCCGCACCGACATGACGGCCGCCGTCCACACCGATGCCGCGCTCAGCGACTGGCTGCTGGCCCACGTCCCCATGGGGCGCTGGGCCGAACCGGAGGAGGTCGCCGCGGCGGCGCTGTTCCTGGCCTCGCCCGCGTCCGCCTTCCTCACCGGGCAGGCGATCGCCCTGGACGGGGGCCTCTCGGTCCCGGACGGCGGTCTCGCGGGCACCCCCAAGCCGCCCTCCCCGTTCGCCGCGGCATGACCTCCCCGCCCTCCGCCCCCTCCGACCGCGCCAGGGCGGTGATCGCCGGTATCGGGTCCTGCCTCCCGCCCCTGGTGGTGACCAACGCCCAGGTCATCGCCCGTGGCCACCTGGACACCACGGACGAGTGGATCACCAGCCGCACCGGCATCCACCGCCGGCGGCTGGCCGGACCCACCGTCAGTACCGGAGACCTGGCCACGGCCGCCGCCCGCGCGGCGATCGATTCCACCGGCTCCCGGGGCCCACGACCGGACCTGCTCCTGCTGGTCACCACCACGCCGGACCGGCCCTGCCCCGCCACCGCACCGGAGGTCGCCCACCGGCTCGGTCTCGGAACGGTCCCCGCGTTCGACCTCTCGGCCGTCTGCTCGGGCTTCCTCTACGGCCTGGCCACGGCCTCCGCCCTGCTCCGCAGCGGGACCTGCCGGGCGCCCCTGGTGGTCGCCGCCGAGAAGTACTCGACCATCGTCGACCCCTTCGACCGCGACACCGCACCGCTCTTCGGCGACGCCGCCGCCGCGGTGGCGCTCCGGCTCGGGGACGCCACCGAGCCCGGGGCGCTGCTGGAGACCGACTGGGGAAGCGACGGCGGTGGAAGCGACCTGATCACCGTGGCCGCGGGCGGCTCGCGGCCGCCCACCACCGATCCCCCCGGGCGCGGCGACCGCTGCTTCCGGATGCGCGGACGCCAGGTCTACGCCCACGCCGTACGCCGCATGGCCTCCTCCTCCGAGGCGGTCCTCGCCAGCACCGGCTGGCGGCCCCAGGAGGTGCAGGCCTTCATCGGGCACCAGGCCAACCAGCGGATCCTGGACGCCGTCGCCGACCGCCTCGGCATCCCGCCGCAGCACCGCTTCGGCAACATCCGCGAGGTCGGCAACACCGCGGGCGCCTCCGTACCGCTCGCCCTCGCGGACGCCGCCGCCCGACGCGCCTGCACCCCGGGCGCCCGCACCCTGCTCACCGCCTTCGGCGGCGGCCTCACCTGGGCGTCCGCGACCCTGCTGTGGCCGGACGCACCCGCGCGGACGGCCGCCCCCGAACCCCGCCCGCCGCTCCACGACCACCAGGAGGTCAGCCCACCGTGAACGCCGTCCGCGAACACCTGGTCACCCTGCTCACCGAGAAGTTCGAGGCGCCGCCCGGCTCGATCGACGACGATGCCACCCTGGAGGACCTCGACCTCGACTCGCTCGCCCGGGTCGAGCTGGTCTTCAGCCTCCAGGACCACTGGGGTGTGCCCCTGGACGACGACCAGGACTCGACCGCCGATGTGACAGTGGGCCGACTCGTCGACCGCATCCACGGCCTGCTCGCGCAGTCCGGCCGGCAGCCCGACGCGTCCGACACGTCTGACACATCCGAGACAGCCGACACGTCCGACACGTCCGACACTCTCGACGCGTCCGAATGAGCGCGGCACAACCACCGCTCGCCGTCACCGGGATCGGTCTGGTCACCCCGGCCGGCCACGGAGCCGGGCCGACCTGGCGCGGCGTTCTCGGAGCCCTCGGCACGGCCGCCCCCGACCCGGCGCTCACCGGTCTCCCCGTCGTACTCTCCTGCCGGGTCCCCGAAGACCCCGCCGCGCCGGCCGGAGGGCGCCGGTCCTGGCAGTTGGACCGCGCCACCCGCTTCGCCCTCGCCGCGGCCCGGGAGGCCGTCGCCGACGCGGGCCTCGATCCCGCCCGCTGGGACGGCGCACGGGTCGCGGTGGTCCTCGGCTCCGCGGCCGGCGGCGTGGGCAGTTACGAGCACGCGGCAGAGCGCCTGCGCACCCTGGGCCCCGCCGCCGTGTCCCCCATGACGCTTCCCGCCTTCCTGCCGAACATGGCAGCGGGCCGACTCGCCATCGAATTCGGCGCGACGGGCCCGGTGATGCACACCGCCACCGCCTGCGCCTCCGGGGCCACCGCCGTCCACACCGCGGCCCTGCTGCTCCGCGCCGGAGCCTGTGACATCGCCCTGGCGGGCGGCACCGACGCCATGATCACCCCGGTCTGCGTCGCCGGGTTCGCCCGGATGAAGGCCCTTTCCCGCAACACCGATCCCACCCGCGCCTCGCGTCCGTTCGACGCGGACCGTGACGGCTTCGTCATCGGCGAGGGAGCGGGCTTCCTCGTCCTGGAACGCCGGGCGGACGCGGTGACACGTCGGGCCGTACCCAGGGCGTTGCTGGTCGGCACCGGGACGGCCGCCGACGCCTTCCACCCGGTCGCACCGCACCCGGACGCCCGTGGTCTCGAAGGAGCCGCCCGACTGGCCCTCGCCGAGGCCGGGGCCGTTCCCGACGATGTCGATCACATCAACGCCCACGGCACGAGCACCCCGCTCAACGACTCCGCGGAGGCCCGCCTGATCCACCGGCTCTTCGCCCGGCGTCCCCCGTCGGTCACCTCCGCCAAGGGCGTACTCGGCCATACGATGGGCGCGGCAGGCGCCATCGAGGCAGCATTGACGGTTCTCACCGTGCAGTACCGACTCGTCCCCGGAACAGCCGGGTTCGCCCACCCCGACCAGGACACCGACAGGATCGACCTGGTCCGCGACGGCCCCCGTCGCCAACACCTTCGGCTCGCGCTGAGCACCTCGGCCGGATTCGGCGGCCACAACACCGCCCTCGCCTTCGCACCCGCCGGCCCGTCCCCGGGCTGATGCCACCGGCCGGTGGCGCTGGTGCTCGCCCGCACCGCGGCCGCCGACGGACGCGGGCCCCGGCGCACAGGGATCTCCGGAGGGGCTGACGCCCGGGCCCGGGTGCTGCCCCACGAGCCCGGCATCACTGCGGGCCGTGCCATGCCGTGGTGACGGCGATGATGTTCCGGGCCAAGGCCGCAGGCTGCTCCCGGGCGATGAGGTGTCCGGCGCCCTGGACGGACCGGACGGTGGTGCGCGGAGCCAGGCACAGAAGCTGGTCGATGTCCTCGGCGGTGACCGAGGAGCCGGTGTCACCGTGGACGAGCAGGACGGGGAGGTCGAGCTCCGCGGTGGTCCGCCGGAGCCGTGGGACCTGGCCGAGGATGTCCTCGACGAGCAGGGTGTAGGCGCCGGTCAGTCCGCCTGCGGCGAGGAAACGGCGGACCCGGGTGGGGTCGAGGCAGGGGACGACATCGACCAGCACCAGTCCTGCCACCCTTGCCCGCGTCGCCGGGTCGGCGAGGGCGGCGACAGCGGCGAGCCCGCCCAGCGAGGCACCGACGACCACGCAGCCCGGCGGCTCGGCGCGGAGCATTGCGGCGACGTCCTCCGCGCAGGGGGACAGTGCCCGAGCACGGCCGTCACTGTCGCCGTGGCCCCGCTGGTCGAAGGCGACGCAGCGGAAGCCGGCTCCGACGAGGACCTCGCTGACCGGCGCCCACACCGTACGGCGTTCGCCACCGGCATGAAGCAGGAGATAGGTCGGTCCGGCACCGACCTCCTCCCCGCACAGGACCGCATCGGGGCGAGCCATCCACCGAACCTGCGGGACGGCCGGGTCGACCGGATCGATCATGGACCTGCCACCTCACCTTCTCCTCCCCCGCCCGAAGGAATCGGACCGTCAGGGGCCGCCCGGGCCCCGTACCGAACGCGACGTCCAGTACCGCCCGAGAACGCACACCGGGAACCGAAACTACACCGGGCCCCGGGCCCGTTGAAGGCACAACGGCAGACCGTGCACTTCATCGCCCTGCCGGCCACCCAGCTCGGGGCGGGCGTCGGCCAGCGCGAAAAGCCGGGCGCCGAGGAGCACCGATCGGCGCTCCTCGGCGAGGCGGCGCCGCACCGGCGGTGGGCTCAGTGTCCGGGCGCGGACGCGGGCTCGGGCGTCGCCGGACCGTCGGCGGCGCTCGGGGCGGTCTCCGCCGCGATGGAGCGGCGCTTGACGACCACCAGGACGATCAGGACGACCTGGAGCAGGATCGGCAGGACCATCCCGGCGTACGCCTTGTTCTCGCTGCCGACCAGGCTGGAGATCAGCCCGAGGTCCCACAGCCCGTGCACGAGCATCGGCAGTAGCAGGGTGCCGCCGACCCGCAGGCACAGGTAGAAGAAGTAGCCGGAGGTGGAGACGATCACGGCCTGGAGAACGGCCTGCGCGCCCTCGCCGAACGCGTTGCTGAGGTGAACCGCGCCGAAGATCAGCGAGGAGTACAGCGCGACCTTGCCCTCGCTGAGCCCGGCCCGCTTGAAGACCTGCACACCGATCCCGCGGAACATCAGCTCCTCACCGATGCCGACGCAGGCCGTCATGGCGATCAGGCTCAGCACCAACGAGACGGGCTGGTCGGCCAGGTTCGGGTAGTTCATGCCCAGCAGGGCCGCGGCCAGCATCGAGATCGGCACGAACCACACCCAGCGGCGCACCGGTGCGCGGTAGCGCAGGACCTCGCCCCACCAGCCGAGCCAGGTCACGACAGCCGCGCCGAACAACACCGACAGGCCGATCGGGATCAGCCCGTTGCGGACCACCACCTCGGTGGTCGGGAACTGGCTGGCCGATCCGCCCCGGTCGGCCCCGACCAGCGCGCCCAGCCCCTGGATGATCGCGAGGTAGACGACGACCACCACCAGGAACCACGGCCAGGTCAGCCGTCGGCCGCGCTGGGGAGGGGACTCGATTGCGGACATGAACACGTCTCCGTTCGCCTACGACAACAACGATGCCGCCGCGCAGCCCGCCCCTTGGGAGACAGTCCGCGTCAACGACGGGACGTATTGTCCCATGACAGACATAATGCCGCCATGTGATATTGCATTCGTATGGAAATGATATCGGTGGCGTGACCGCCCCTTCCGACCAGGGCCGACCTCCCACCGTTCGGACAGTCGCACAGCCGGACGGCACGCTGCCCGCCGCCGGTCCTCCACCGGGAGCGGGCAGCTTCGGATCCGGGGCTTCAGGTCAGGCGGCGGCGGACGGCGGCGGAGAGCTGGTCGACGGCGATGATCAGGACGAGGACCACCAGGATGTGGGTGAGCATCTCGTCGAAGCGGAACAGCTTGATCGACTGGTTGATGAGGAAGCCGATGCCGCCGGCACCGACCAGGCCGAGGATGAGAGAGGCGCGGACGTTGACGTCCAGGCGGTAGAGGAGCAGGCCGGCCAGCCGGGGGGTGACCGTGGGCAGCAGGGCGTGCAGGGCGGTCTGGATGCGGCCGGCGCCGGCGGAGCGCAGGGCGCGGGAGGGGCCGGGGTCGGCGTCCTCGATCTGTCTCTTATACACATCT
>NZ_JZWY01001043.1:0-4039 GCF_000966955.1 Streptomyces sp. NRRL S-495 | reverse complement strand
ACGGCGGCGGCCAGCCGCAGGAACTCCACCGAGGTGAGGTGGCCGGGGGTGCGCGAGCCGTGGAACACGTCCGCGACGACGAGGTCCAGGCTGCCGGGCGCGGTCCGTGCCAGGGTCGCGAGGGCCTCGCGGGCGTCGCCGACCTCGGCGGTGATGTCGACGCCGGGCCCCTGCCAGGGGAGGTGCTGTTCGACCAGGTCGAGCAGCGGGCCGTCCACCTCGACCACGCGCTGGCGCGAGCCGGGGCGGGTGGCGGCGAGGTAGCGGGGCAGGGTCAGGGCGCCGCCGCCGAGGTGGAGGGCGTCCACCCGTCCGTCCTCCGGCACGTCGAGCGCGTCGACGAGGTGGCCGAGGCGCCGGGTGTACTCGAACTCCAGGTGGGTCGGGTCACCGAGGTCCACGTAGGACTGCGGGGTGTCGTCCAGGGTCAGCAGCCAGCCGCCGTCGTGGTCGACGTCGGGGAGCAGCTTCGCCCGCCCGAGGTCGGTCTCGCGCAGCACGGGCAGTCGTTCGTCGACCGGATAGTCCTCGGACGGTGCGGCGGTCGGGTCGGGCATCTCGGGCATGTCCGCAGCATAGGCGCCGGGCCCGAGTCGCCGTCACGGCCGAGGCTACCGGCCGGTATCGTCAGGGGGTCCGGGCGCCGAGGTTCCGGCGTCCCGCGATTCCGACCGGAGTCCGACCAGAGATTGGGTGCGAGTGGCCATGGAGTTCCGCGAAGACATCCTGGGTGCCCCCTACGAGGCGGCCGAGCTGCCGCTGCGTCCGGACGAGGAGGGCGAGGTCACGGCGACGCTGGTCCGCCGGCTGGTCCCCGGTTCGGATCGGGCCGTCCTCTACATCCACGGCTACAACGACTACTGGTTCCAGACCCACCTCGCCGACCACTACGTGGCCGCCGGCTTCTCCTTCTACGCGATCGACCTGCGCAAGTACGGCCGTTCGCTGCGCTCGCACCACTCGCCGAACTTCGTCCGCGACCTCGCCGCCTACGACGAGGAGCTGGACCAGGCGGTGCGGATCATCCGCGAGCAGGACGGCCACCGCCGGCTGCTGGTCAACGGGCACTCCACCGGCGGGCTGATCGCCGCCCTGTGGGCGGGCCGCCGGGCCGGGCACGGCCTGGTCGACGGGCTGTTCCTCAACAGCCCGTTCCTGACCATGCCGGCCTCCCCCGCGGTGCGCACCCTCGGCGCCCCGGCCTTGGAGGCGATCGCCCGGATCGCGCCGACCCGGGTGCTGCCGTCCGCGCTCAACCCGCACTACGTGCACAGCCTGCACCGGGACTTCCGCGGCGAGTGGGACTTCGACCTGAAGCTCAAGCCGGCCGAGGGCGTGCCGCTGTTCGCCGGCTGGCTGGCCGCGATCCAGCGCGGCCACCGCGAGGTGCGGCGCGGGCTCGGCATCGACGTGCCGGTGCTGCTGATGGCCTCCACCGCCTCGATCGCCACCACCCGCTGGCACGCCGCGCTGCACCACGCGGACGCCGTCCTGCGCGCCGACGACATCTCGGCCGCCGGGCCGCACCTGGGCCGCCATGTGACGATCGTCCGGATCAAGGGCGGGATGCACGACCTGGTGCTGTCCGGAGAGACTGCCCGCACCCAGGTGTTCGCCGAGCTCGACCGCTGGCTGGGCGCGTACTTCCCGCTCGCGGTGCACTGATTCGAAGCTCGGTTCGGGGGGTCGGGGGCGCGCCGCCTCCGGCCCCCCACTCCGGCCCCCCACTCGCTCCCCGTGCGCCTGCTGTGCGCCCGCGAGTCCGTGCAAGGCTACCCGGGCCATTGTCACTTACCTTGCCGAGCAGGCGAGTTGAGGAGCCAGCATGCCGCATGAACACGGCCCGCAGGAAGACCGCCCGTCCGGACACAGCGATCCCTCCCTGTACCGCACGCCCGCCGAGGCGATCGCCGCTCCACCCGAGAAGCTCGCCTACGTCGCCGGGTTCGACCGGTCGGCGCAGCGGCCGGACGCGCTGATCACCGTCGACACCGACCCGGCGTCGCCGAGCTACGGGCGCGTGCTCAACTTCACCGACATGCCCGACGTGGGCGACGAACTGCACCACTTCGGCTGGAACGCCTGCTCCAGCGCCCTCGCGCACGCCTGCCACGACAACCCCGAGCGGCGCTACCTGCTGCTGCCCGGGCTGCGGTCGTCCCGGCTGCACGTGCTGGACACCCGGCCGGACCCGGTCCGACCGAGACTGGTGAAGACGGTGGCGGCGGAGGAACTGGCCGCGAGAGCCGGGTACTCGCGGCCCCACACCCTGCACTGCGGGCCGGACGGCGTCTTCCTGTCCTGCCTCGGCGCGGCCGCGGGCGGCGACGGGCCCGGCGGGGTCGCCCTGCTCGACCACACCACCTTCGACGTGCTGCGCCCCTGGGAGACGGAGCGCGGCTCGCAGAACTTCTCCTACGACGTCTGGTGGCACCTGGGCAGCAATGTGGGCGTCACCAGCGAGTGGGGCACCCCGTGGATGGTCGAGGACGGCGTGGTGCCGGAGCTGCTGCTCGGCCGCAAGTACGGGCACTCGCTGCACTTCTGGGAGCTGGACACCGGGCGGCACCTGCAGCGGATCGACCTCGGCGACCAGTACCAGATGGTGCTGGAACTGCGCCCGGCCCACGACCCGCAGGCCGAATGGGGCTTCGCCGGGGTGGTCACCAATGTGGAGGACCTCTCGGCCTCGGTCTGGCTCTGGTACCGGCAGGGCGAGGCGTTCACCGCGCGCAAGGTGATCGAGATACCCGCCGAACCGGCGAAGGCCGAGGACCTGCCGCCCGTGCTCCAGCCCTTCGGCGCCGTGCCGCCGCTGGTGACCGACATCAACCTGTCGGTGGACGACCGCTGGCTGTACGTCTCCGCCTGGGGCACCGGGGAGTTGCTCCAGTACGACGTGTCGGACCCGTTCCACCCGCTGCTCACCGCCTCGGTGCGGCTCGGCGGGGTGACGGCCAGGACCCCGCACCCGGCCGAGCCGGGCCGCCCGCTGAGCGGCGCGCCGCAGATGGTCGAGATCAGCCGGGACGGGCGGCGGGTCTACCTCACCAACTCGCTCTACGGCGCGTGGGACGACCAGTTCTACCCCGACGGCATCGAGCCGTGGATCGTCAAGCTGGACGCCGACCCGGAGACGGGCGGGATGACCGTGGACCGCCGTTTCTTCCCGCACGGCGCGGAGTTCCGGGGGCTGCGGGTGCACCAGACGCACCTGGCGGGCGGCGACGCCTCCTCGGACTCGTACTGCTACCGGTAGCGGCGACGGCCGGTGGCTGAGGCCGACGCGGGCTGGGCCGCAGGTCCCGCCCGTCGTCGGGTACTCAGAACCGGCCGAGCACCGGGTCGTGGTGGATCCGGGCGGCGGGCAGGCCGGCGGCGGCCAGTCGGGTGCGCACCTCGTCGACCAGGCCCGCCGGTCCGCTGACGCAGGCCCGGTGCTCGGACCAGTCGGCGGCCCGGCCGACCGCCTCGGCCAGCCGCCCGCCGGGGGCGTACGGACGGCCGGGGGCGCCCTCGACCCCGGCGTCCTCGGTGACCGGGACGAGTTCCAACCACGGTTTGCGGAGGCCGAGTTCGGCCAGCGCCGGCCAGTCGTAGAGCTCGTCCCGGTTCCGCGCGCCGACGAAGAGGTGGACCCGCTGTCCGCGCGGGCGGTGCTCCACCAGCCGCTCCACGATCGCCTTCATCGGGGCGAGTCCGGTGCCGCCCGCCACCAGCAGGAGGTCCCTGGTGTCGTCCTCCGGCATCAGCGTGCCGCGCGGCGGCCCCAGCCGGAGACGGTCGCCGACGGCCGTGCTCCCGACCAGGGCCGCGCTCACCCCGCCCGGCCCGGTGCGGCGGACGTGGAACTCCAACTCGTTGTCGGCACGCGGCGCGCAGCCCATCGAGTACTGCCGCCAGCTGTGCGGCAGGGCCGGGTGCTCGACCGTCCCGTACTGTCCGGCCCGGTACGGGTAGGGCTCGCCGGTGCGCACCCGGAGCACGACGAGGTCGGGGCGGCGGCGTTCGTGGCCGACCACCGTGGCCTGCCCGTACG
>NZ_JZWY01001042.1:0-6610 GCF_000966955.1 Streptomyces sp. NRRL S-495 | reverse complement strand
GCCTGCCAGGACGGGGGTTCGGTGAGCGCCGCCTCGGCGCCCGCCACCATCGAGCGGACGGCGAAGCGCAGCATCCGCACCCAGGCCGCTTCCAGCCCGGCGTGCCACCGCGCGCCCGCCCGGTGCCGGATCGCCTCGCGGAGCGCCTCCTCGAAGGCCTCGTAGTGGACCGGCCGGACGCCGAGCTTCCGGTGGTCGCGGCCGAGCCGGGTGAGGGTGTCGGCCAGTTCGGCCGGTCGGTGCAGCCGCTCGACCAGGTACCCGAACATCCGCTCAAGGTGGGCCTGCTGGAACGCCATGGACTCCGGGAACAAGGCGCGCAGGAACGGGCGGCGGCGGAACATGCAGGCGTAGAGGTGGTCGATGAGCGCGCCGAACGGCGTGACCAGGGTCAGGTCGCGGAGGATCAGCCGCTGGTCGGCCGCCCCGTCGTAGCCGTCGTATCCGTCGGCGCCACCGGGAGGCGGGGGCGGATCCTCGGGCGCGGCGGGAAAGGGTGGCGCCGGCGCGAGGATCTGCCGGCGCAGCCGCATGGCGTGGTGTCGCGCGATCAGCCGGTCGTACTCGGCGGTGGTGCTGGTGGTGTCCATGACGGGCAGCCTAGCGAGAGCTGACGTTCCGTCAGTTACTCGCCGGACCAGTGCTTTTCACCGTTCCGGCGGGCCGTCGGCCGGTTCCGGGCAGGGGGCGGCCCGGGCCCGGCGCGGTTCCATTGAACGGCCCCGTCCGGGGCTCGGGACAGGGCCGGTGGTCCCTGGCCGGACGGGACCACCGGCCCACCGCGGGCTCCGGAAAGAGGACTACCGGCCCGTCGACGAAGCTCCGGATCCCGAACCGGATCCCGAGCCCGAGGCGGAGTTCGAGGCGGAATCGGACTGGGCCCCGGACCCGGCCTCCTGCTCCGGGCGGCGCGCCTCCGCGTCACCCCCGGACGGCCCGGTGGCGATCCAGCTCGCCAGCAGCCGCAGCGACTCGGCCGAGGGCGAGCCCGGCTCCGCGTGGTACGCCACCAGCACCTGGTCCGGGTCGCCGGCCGGGCGGAAGGTCTCGTAGCGCAGGGTCAGCCGGCCGACCACCGGATGGTGCAGCTCCTTGACCCCGTGCCCCTTGTCCAGGACGTTGTGCGCCGCCCACAGCCGCCGGAAGTCCTCGCTCTTGACCGAGAGTTCGCCGATCAGCGAGGTCAGCCGGGGGTCGTCCGGGTCGCGGCCCGCGTAGAGCCGGAGCATCCCCACCAGGTCGGCCGCCTTGGCCTCCCAGTCCAGGTAGAGCTCCCGGGCACCCTGGTCGAAGAAGACGTGCCAGGCGAGGTTGCGCCGCTCCGGCGGCAGCGCGGCGACGTCCCCGATCACGGCGTTGCCGAGGCGGTTCCAGGCGAGCACGTCGAGCCGCCGCCCCAGGATGTAGGCCGGGACGCCGTCCATCACGTCCAGCAGCTGCGTCAGCTCGGGCCGGACCTGCTGCGTGCGCATCGGGCGGCCCCGACCGGGGCTGCGGCGCACCGGCCGGGTGATCCGCAGCAGGTGCTCGCGCTCGGCCGGTTCGAGCCGCAGCGCGCGGGCGATCGCCTCCAGGACGGCCGTGGAGACGTTGTCGCCGTTCCCCTGCTCCAGCCGGACGTAGTAGGCCGTGCTCACCCCCGCGAGCTGGGCCAGCTCCTCGCGGCGCAGCCCCGGGACGCGGCGGCGGCCGCCGTAGTCGGGCAGGCCGACATCGGCCGGCCGCAGCCGGGCTCGCCGGGACCGCAGGAATTCGCTGAGCTCGGTGCGCTGGTCCATGCCAGCAGTATGGGCCCGCCGGGCGCGGCGGACGGGCGCCGTGGGTGATACTGCCAGTGGTAGGACCGGTGGTCGTACGACGACCACTGACCTGGCCCGCCCCGAACGGCTCGCCGAGGCTTGGGGCATGACGAACACGACGATCACCGCACACACCGCCGACACCTTCACCGCCGCCGACACCGGCAGCACCGACACCGCCGGCACCGCCGCGGCGGAGGCCCCCGGGTCCCCCGACCAGCCCGGCCGGATCGCGGTCTACGCCGCCCCGGCCCCGAAGGCCCCGCTGGAGCGCACCACCGTGCCCCGCCGGGCGCTCGGCGCGCACGACATCCTGATCGACGTCCGCTACGCCGGGATCTGCCACTCGGACATCCACCAGGTCGACGAGGACTGGGGGCCGGGCATCTTCCCGATGGTCCCGGGCCACGAGATCGCCGGGGTGGTCGCGGCGGTCGGCTCCGCCGTCTCCCGCTGGACGGTCGGCGACCGGGTCGGCGTCGGCTGCTTCGTCGACTCCTGCCGGGAGTGCGACAACTGCCTCGCCGGGCTCCAGCAGTACTGCACGGGCGGGGACGGCATCGTCTTCACCTACAACGGCCGCGGCCGGGACGGCTCGCCGACCTACGGCGGTTACGCGAAGCAGCTGGTGGTGGACGAGCAGTACGCCCTGCGCATCCCCGAGGCGCTGCCACTGGACGTGGCCGCACCGCTGCTCTGCGCGGGCATCACGGTCTACTCGCCGCTCAGCCACTGGGGCGCCGGGCCGGGGCGGAAGGTCGCCGTGGTCGGGCTCGGCGGGCTCGGCCACCTGGGGGTGCGGCTCGCCCGGGCCAAGGGCGCGGAGGTCACCGTGCTCAGCCAGTCGCTGCGCAAGCGGGAGGACGGGCTCCGGCTCGGTGCCCACGACTACCGCGCCACCTCCGACCCGGCGACGTTCACCGAGCTGGCCGGACGGTTCGACCTCGTCCTCAACACCGTCTCGGCCGACCTGGACCTGAGCGCCTACCTCGGGCTGCTGCGCACCGACGGCACGCTGGTCCAGGTGGGCGCGCCGGCGAAGCCGATCAGCCTGGGCGCGCACTCGCTGCTCCTGGGGCGGCGGTCGCTCTCGGGCTCGATGATCGGCAGTCTGGCGGAGACCCAGGAGATGCTGGACTTCTGCGCCGAGCACGGGATAGGCGCGGAGATCGAGCTGATCCCGGCCGAGCGGATCAACGAGGCGTACCGGCGGGTGCTGGCGAGCGATGTGCACTACCGCTTCGTCATCGACACGGCGACGATCTGACGCCTGCCGACCGGGTCGCCCGTTCCGCCCGTTTGCCCGGGCTGCCCGTTCGACCGGGCTGCGCGGCCCGCCGGCTTCCCGGACGGAACTCGGAACGAACGACGCCCCGTCCCCGGCGCTCTCCCTTCGCCGGGGACGGGGCGCCGGCCCTGTCGGCCGTGGCGGGCGTCGGTCACCGGCCGCGACCGGCGCCCGCCACGGCCCCCTCAGACGCCGGCCGGGTCGGCGGCCTTGCGTCCGGTCCGGTCCCGGCGCAGCCAGCGGCGGCGCGGGGGCTGGTCGGGCAGCCACCCGAAGGCGAGGCAGCTGCCGATCACGCCGAACAGCATCCCGAGCAGGAAGCCGCCGAGGTTGGAGGTGAGCCAACTGCCCAGCGAGGCCAGCACGGCGAGGATCGAGTAGAACAGCCGCTGGGCCGGGTTGAAGAGGATCAGCAGGCCGCAGAGCACCATCACCGCCGGGACGAGGTAGCCGGCCAGCCCCTGGATCCCGATGTGCAGCACGATGGGCAGCGGGGCGCGCTGCGTGAAGAGGATCTCGGCGCCGCCGAACAGGACCAGCACGCCGCCCCAGAAGGGCCGTCGGCCCCGCCAGCCGCGCCAGGCCAGCCGGGCCCGGGCGACCGCACTCGCCCGGGCCTTCGGCCCCGCCTGTACTTCAGGTCCCGCCTGTACTTCAGGTCCCGCCGGTGCCTCCGGCTCGACCTGCGCCTCCGCCTCGGCCGGCGTCTCCGGCTCGGGTCCCGCCACCGTCAGCAGCCCTCGGAGCTGAAGCTCAGCCGGAGGTTGGGCAGTTTGAAGGCGCCGGCGGTGGTGGCGTAGTTGTGCTGCCGGAGGTTGCGGATCTTGACCGTGTCGGCCTGCTGGCCGAAGACCCCGGGCAGGCCCTGGACGCCGGCCTTGGTGTAGGTGCTGGCGTCGCCGCCGATCTCGATGTTCTTGAACTCCGCGTCGCCGGAGAGCAGATCGGAGTCGGTGGTGAGGTCGGTGGCGGTGACGGGCGTGCCGGCGTCGCCGGCCCTGATCAGCAGGTTGATACCGCCGAGCTCGACGCTCTGGCACAGCTTGGTGAGCGAGGCCTCCTTGATCGCCGAGACCGCGACCAGCACCTGGCCACCGGTGTCACCGGCGTTGGGACTGTCCTTGATCATGTGGTCCAGGCTGCCGAACTGCTCGAAGCCGACGCCGTCCAGGCTGTCGGCGGTGACGACGAACGGCATGCCGGAGATGTCGAACTGGGCGGCGAGCACGCCCTGCGCGGTCAGGGCCATCAGCACCGCGCCGGCGGCGACGGCGGGTACGGCCATCAGCGCCGTTCGCCTCAGCCGGACCCGGCCTCTGTCCTGGGTGGGTGACGCGGGGGCCGGGGTGCTTCCGGTCGGGTGGGCGGCGTCCTCGGACGTGGCCATGTGTGCTCCCTCGGGTGGTGGGGACGGGCAGGCACTGGCACGTTGTCCTGGCGCGGACAGCGTTCTGCGGCACGGCAGCGGAGGGCCACCCCTCGGCAGCGGGGCGGACCGGTCGGGCCGCAGTAGGTAACTGGGAAGCTACTGCCCGGTATTGACCGGGTCAATACGGGTGCACGAAGGATCATCGTCCGCTCCCCGACCCCGGTCCGGCGCCGGTCCGGACGAGGCCAGACGGCGCGCGGCCTCGGCCGGACCGAGGAACGGCGCCAGGCAGAAAAGGCTCAAGGTGGGTAGCAGGTCAGGGAGTTCGGCGGTTCGGTCGGTGTCGATGCAGCGCTGGAGGGTGGAGTAGACGCCGCCGACCACCGCGTCGACCATCGCCTCCGCCCCGACACCGTCCGGGAGTTCGGGGATCTCGGCGAAGAACGCCCGGAACTTGACGAGGAGTTGGTCCCGCTCACGGCGCCCGGCCGGGCCGACCGCGTCCAGTTCGATCACCGCCATGGTCGCGAAGGCCGGCACCCCGGCCAGCAGTACGAGCATCGCCCGGAGCGCCTCACGAATCCCGGTGCACCAGTCCGGCGAAGCGGCGAACGCCCGCGCCATCCGCCGGATCACCACCCCGGTGCCGTGCCGGTGAGCGGCGAGGAAGGCGTCCTCCTTGCCGCTGAACAGCTCGTAGAAGACCGGCCTGGTCACCCCGGCGGCGCGACAGATGTCGCTCACCGTGGCGCGCTGGTAGCCGTGTTGCGCCACCGTGTGGACCAGCCCGTCGAGCAGGCGCTCCCGCTGGGTCGCCGCGACCACTCCGGGCGGCAGCCGGCTCGGGCCGCGTTTGATCGAGCGGGCCGGGTCGCGCCCGGTGCGCGCACCGGGGATCAGGACCACGTCGGCATTCCCACGGAGATCCGGGTCCATCGCCATCTTCAGTCCCCAACTCCTGTGCATTGCCTTGACATTGGCGCGACATCAGGTTTACAACACTGGCGGGTTTCCAATCCGCGGCCGAGGCCGCCGGAAGCCCGCACGCGTTCCGACTGCTCAGTATGGCGAACGCATGCCCGGCGGTGGCAGCCGCCGACGTGCACCCTGCACTCCCGCACTTGCGCTGGACCGTTCCACCCCGCCGTACCCCGCCGTACTCAGCCGTACCCGGCCGGTTCCTTCCGGCCGGCCCAGGCCGCGTCGTACCCGCCGCACAACGTCGTGCCGCCGGTACCGCGCCGTACGGGCGGGCCCGTGGCGCCGGGCCCGCCGAGTCGCCGTTCGCGGCGCCCCACCCCGCACACCCTCACCCGTCCCGGCCGGGCGCGGCCGACGATGCCGCGCGCACCCCCACACCGACCGCACGGGCTCCCCCACCCGACTCGCCCGGAGAGGCACACCCTCATGCGCATCCGCCGTACCCTCGGAGCCACCGCCCTCGCCGCCGCCGCGGTGTTGGCCGCCGGCACCATGACCCCCGCCCAGGCCGCCGGCTCCGCCGTGCTCACCCACACCTCGGTGGGCGGGCCGAACATCGCCGTCGGCGACGTGCTCACCGCCGACCTGGTGTCCGGCAGCTTCGCCACCTTCTACTCCAGCGCCACCGGGACGAGCGGCATCAAGTGCGCCGCCTCCTCCTTCTCGGCGACCGTCACCAGCAACCCGGCCGCGCCCGGGGTGGCCACCGAGCAGCTCAACACCCAGACCTTCGGCTCCTGCACCGCCAACGTCATCGGTGTGACCTCCGTACAGAGCATCACGGTCAACAACCTGCCCTACACCAACTCGGTCAGCGACGCCCCCGGCAACCCGGTCTCGCTCGACCCCACCGCCGTCGGCCCGCTCCAGACCACGGTGGTGCTGAAGACCATCCTCGGCACCATCACCTGCGTCTACCGCGCCCCCGCCGGCATCAGCGGCACCACCAGCAACGTCGGCCAGACCATCGGCTTCAACGCCCAGGCCCTGCCCAAGGTCTCCGGCCCGAGCACCTGTTTCGCAACCGGGTACTTCAGCGCCACCTACGGGCCGGTGAAGGACAGCTCGGTGGCCGGCAGCCCGCACGTCTACATCAACTGACCCTCCCGGACCGACCCTCCCTCAGGGGCCGGTACCACACCGGGCGGGGTGCGGCGGCCGCCGCACCCCCCC
>NZ_JZWY01001041.1:0-1489 GCF_000966955.1 Streptomyces sp. NRRL S-495 | reverse complement strand
TGCGGCGGCCGCCGCACCCCGCCCCACCGGCTCCGCCCGGTCCTGGCTCCTCCCTGCGCCCCTGCCTGCCGGCTCCCCTGCCTGCCGGGTGCCGCCGCCTCCGGGAGACAGGGGAGCCGGGACAGCGAAGTGACCCACCGGTAGGGTGCTGGCGACAGACACCGGACCACGGGGATGTGGGGCAGGCATGGTCGGCGAGGGCACGCAGTTCTTCGAGTCGGTGGCCGACACGGCCGCACGGCTGGCCGAGGTCGGCTACCTGGCCTCCACGGAGGTCGCCACCACCGTCTTCCTCGCCGACCGGCTCGGCAAGCCGCTGCTGGTCGAAGGCCCGGCCGGCGTCGGCAAGACCGAACTCGCCAAGGCCGTCGCCGCGCTCGGCCGGGCCCGGCTGGTCCGGCTCCAGTGCTACGAGGGCATCGACGAGTCCCGCGCCCTCTACGAGTGGAACCACGCCAAGCAGTTGTTGCGGATCACCGCCGGGCGGGACGAGGGCTGGGACGCGGCCCGCACCGACATCTTCGGCGAGGAGTTCCTGCTCACCCGGCCGCTGCTCACCGCCATCCGGGGCGACGAACCGACCGTGCTGCTCATCGACGAGATGGACAAGGCCGACGTCGAGGTCGAGGCGCTGCTGCTCGAAGTGCTCAGCGACTACCAGGTCACCGTGCCCGAGCTGGGCACCATCACGGCGACCCGCCGCCCCTTCGTCCTGCTCACCTCCAACGCCACCCGGGAACTCTCCGAGGCGCTGCGCCGCCGCTGCCTCTTCCTCCACCTCGACTACCCGGAGGCCGAACTGGAGCGCCGGATCGTCCGGCTGCGCGTCCCCGGGCTGGACGCGGCACTGGCCGACTCGCTGGTCCGGGTGGTCGGCGCGCTGCGGGCACTGGAGCTGCGCAAGGCCCCCTCGGTCGCCGAGACGGTCGACTGGGCCCGCACCCTGCTCGCACTCGGCGCCGACACCCTGGACGAGACGGTCGTCCGGGCCACCCTCGGGGTCGTCCTCAAGCATCAGGACGACGTGCTGAAGGCCACCCAGAAGCTCACCCTCGCATGACCGTCCCGCCCCCGTCCGGTGGCACATCCGATCCTGCGGATGTCGCCGCCCGGCTGACCGCCTTCGTGCGCGCGCTGCGCACCCACGGCCTGCGGATCGGGCCCGCCGAGACGGTCGACGCCGCGGCCGTCCTGGCCGTCCTCGGCCTCGCCGAGCGCGAGCAGGTCCGGGCCGGACTCGCCGCCGCGCTGCTGCGCACCGACGGGCAACGCGGGGTCTTCGACGCCGCCTTCGACCTCTTCTTCCCGCTCGGCGTCGGCGATCCGGAGGCGGTGCGCCGGGCCTCGGCGCAGCAGGCCCGGGACCCGGACGGCCTCGACGCGCCGGGCACCGCCGACCTGACGGACCCGACCGCGAACCCGGCCGCGGACCCGGCCGCGCAACGCGAGGACCTCCGGGCGCGGCTGGTGGCGGCACTCGCCGCCGACG
>NZ_JZWY01001040.1:0-6720 GCF_000966955.1 Streptomyces sp. NRRL S-495 | reverse complement strand
CTCTCTCATCAGGCATACGATGCACAGCCCGTTCATGCTCCGCGGCATCCGAACGCATGGAGCAGCGAGATGGAGCAGTGCCTGCTCGAACGGCACTTCGCGCCGCAGGGGCCAGAACTCCGCCGCAATGCCGGTCCCCTGCTGTCGGGTTGCCTCAGCAGGCCGGCCCAACAGGAGGGGCACTACTTCTTCATCGCCTCGATCAGGCTCCTGGACGGGACTCCACCGACAAGCCGTGCCAGGCCACCCGCACCGGCCCCGGACGCCCAGGAGCCCCAGTTCCACCAGGCCGCCTCGCCTCACTATGGTGCAGGCCCGCACGACTGATCAATCCTTGACGCTCACCACGGCCGGCGTTCAACTGCGTTGGCGCGCCGGTTGAACGACGCCGAACATCCCGACCACCAAGGAGACATCCCCCCATGAGCGTTCAGCAGGGCTGGGCACCGCAACGGTTCACGCCCGAGAGTACCGGCGCCGGCGCGACCGCCCGGGGACTGATGGAGTACCTCGACTCGATCGCCGTCGGTGAACTGCTGGATCGTCATCAGGCCCTGCTCTTCCGGGGTTTCGACATCACTGAGGCGAGCCTGGCGGACGTGATGCCCGCCCTGCTGCCCGAGCGCCTCGCGTACGTGCACGGCAACACGCCCAGGACCAAGGTCTCCGACAACGTCTACACCTCGACGGAGTACCCGCCCGAGTACGCGATCTCCATGCACAGCGAGCTTTCCTACGCCCATGCCTGGCCCTCCCGGCTGCTCTTCTTCTGCGTACAGCCGGCTACCACGGGAGGCGCCACTCCGCTGCTGGACGGCGCCTCCTGGCTGGCGTCGCTCGACGAACGGATCCGTGCGGACTTCGGCGGCGGTGTCTGCTACCGGCAGTACCTGCACGGCGGCAGGGGCTTCGGCAAGAGCTGGCAGGCGACGTTCGAGACGGACAACCGGGCGGAGGTCGAGAAGCTGCTGGCCGAGGCGGGCGTGAGCTGGGAGTGGACCGCCGGCAATGCGCTGCGGACGCGTCAGATCCGGCCCTCGACGCTCCGGCACCCGGTCACCGGTGAGGACGTCTGGTTCAACCAGGCGGACCAGTGGCACCCCGCGACGCTGGGCGAGGAGACCATGCGCGAGCTCGCGGCCATCGTCCCCGCGGACGAGCTGCCGCAGTCGGTGACCTTCGCCGATGGCTCCCCCATCCCCGACGAGTACGTGCTCGAGATCCGCGAGAAGGGACTGGCGCTGGCCGTTGACGTCGACTGGCAGCAGGGCGACGTCCTGGTCATCGACAACCTCGCCGTCGCACACGGGCGCAGGGCGTTCGCCGGAAGCCGCCGGGTCCTGGTCGCCATGTCGCGCTGAGAGCACCGGGCAGAGCGCGGGAGCCCTGGTCCGCAGCCGGCGGACCAGGGCTCCCGGTTCGGTCGGTGGCGACCGGGGCGTCACTCGGGCGGCGGGACGTTCTCCGTCTCGTGGGCGGCAACGGCCTGCCGATCAGCCCCTTGAACGCCTTAACGTGGCGCAACCGATCCTCCTAGCATGGGGACGACAACCGGTCCAAGGAACTGGAAAGGACCTGATTCAATGTCACATACGCTGAAATGGAATGTCGTTGAGGGAAAGCCGGCCATAACCCAGGTCGCCGGTCTCACCGGGATGACCCAGGTCCGCGCGTGGCTCGAGGATGTTCGTCCACAATTGACCGCGGCTCTGCGGGAATACGGCGCGATCTATCTGCGCGGTCTGCCGATGGCGACCATCGAGGACTTCGCGCAGATCCGAGACGCACTCATCAGCGAGCGGACGCCGTACCGGGAGAAGACCACTCCCCGCAGCCGGCTCGGCGACGATGTCTTCTCTTCGACGGACCTCCCGGCCGCGCAGTCGATCCGGATGCACAACGAGAACAGCTACACGCTGACCTTCCCCGGCCGGTTGTTGTTCGGCTGCCTGATCGCACCGTCGCAGGGCGGGGCGACACCCGTCGCGGACTGCCGGAAGGTCCTCGACGCGCTCCCCGATCAGGTGGTCGAGAAGATCCGGACCGCCGGGTGGCGGCTCTCGCGCAGCTACTCCGAGCACATTTCCACCGACTGGCAGACCGCGTTCGCCACCGATGACGTGGACGAGGTCGCGCGCTACTGCACGGACAACCTCATCGGCCACCAGTGGTACGACGACGGCACCCTGAAGACGAGCCAGATCCGTCCCGGCATCATCACCCACCCGTCGAGTGGCGAGGAGGTGTGGTTCAACCACCTGCTCTTCTGGAACGAGTGGGCGCTGGACGAGGACCTGCGGGAGGCGCTGGTCGACGAGTTCGGACGCGACGGTCTTCCGTTCAACACCGAGTTCGGTGACGGGGCCGCGCTGAGCAACGAGGACCTCCGGGCCATCCAGGCGGCCTACGACGCGGCCACGGTGCGCGAGACCTGGCAGCCGGGCGACGTGATGCTGGTCGACAACATCCTGACCGCACACGGCCGGGATCCCTTCCGCGGCGACCGGAAGATCGTGGTGGCCATGGGCGACCCGGTCGAGCTCTCCGAGTGCCGGCCGACCGTGGAGCCCGCGCCCGCGTTCGCCTGAACCTGTTCGCCTGAACCCGACCGGCGCCGTCGGACCAGGTCGGTCCGACGGCCGCGCCATGCCCCATTCCTGTGCACAAGGAGCTCGTTCTCGTGACTGACCTCGCCCAGAAGCCGGTTGACCTGGTAACACGCTTCCGCGCCAGCGCACAGCGCGCCCCGGACCGGATCGCCGTACGGGGCACGGACGGTGAGCTCACCTTCGCCGAGCTCGACCGGCGAACCGCACAGCTCGCCGGCGCCCTGGCCGCCCGGGGCATCGGCGTCGGCGACCTGGTGGGGGTCAGCCTGCCGCGCAGCACCCAGCTGGTCGTATCGCTGCTCGCGGTGTGGCGGGCAGGTGCGGCCTACCTCCCGCTGGACCCCCGCTACCCGGTCGAGCGCCTGGAGTTCATGGCCAAGGACGCCGGCATCCGGGTGCTGCTGGGGGCGCCGAGCCACGTCCTACGAGCATCCGGTCTCGACATCGTCGACCCGGACTCCGTGGCCGGCGACCCCGAGGCCGCCGAACCGAAGCCGGTGGCCGCCAATTCGCTCGACCCGGCGTACGTGATCTACACCTCGGGCTCAACCGGTCGGCCCAAGGGTGTCCAGGTCGGACGGGGATCCGTCGCGGACCTGGTCACGGCCCTGGAGCGGGCCGGCGTCTACGCCGAAGAGCCGCGGGTCGTCGGCTGGAACGCCAGTGTCTCCTTCGATTCCTCGGTGAAGCAGTGGGCGCGGATCTGCCGCGGCGACACCATCGCCATCCTCGACGAGGACCAGCGCACCGATCCCGTCCAGCTCCGGACCCTGCTCGACGCGTACGGCATCCAGGACCTCGACCTCACCCCCTCCCTCTGGGAGCTGGTGCGGACCTGCCTGCTGGACAACCGTGCCGACGGCCCGCTGCCGCGTCTGTTCATGGGCGGGGAGCCGGTGCCGGAGCGGACCTGGCAGGAGATATCCGAGGCGACCGCGAACGGGCTGCTCGAAGCGGTGAACCTCTACGGTCCGACCGAGTGCACCGTGGACGCCACCAGTGCCTGGATCACCGGTGGGGAAGCGCACATCGGCCACCCGCTGCCGGGCACCCGGGCGTACGTGGTCGGCGACGACCTCCGGCAGGTGACCGCTCCCGGTGGGACGGGCGCGCTGTACCTGGCAGGCGAGGGCCTGGCCCTGGGCTACCTCGACCGGCCGGCCCTGACCGCCGAGCGCTTCGTCGCCGACCCGTTCGCGGCGAACGGCGACGGACCTTTCCCGCCCGGCGGCGGGCAAGGAGAGAGGATGTACCGCACCGGAGACCTGGTCCGCCTGCGAGCCGACGGTTCGCTGGACTTCATCGGCCGGGTCGACCGCCAGGTCAAGATCCGCGGCTACCGGATCGAACTCGGCGAGGTCGAGGCCGCGGTCTCCTCGCACCCCCGGGTGACCACCGTCGTGCTGACCGGCTACCGGGACCCCGCGCTCGGTGACCAGTTGGTGGCCTACTACGTCGCCGACGAGCCGCCGACCGGCGCGGAGTTGCGCGACCACTGCGCTGCGGTGCTCCCCGAGTTCATGGTCCCTTCGGTCTTCGTGGCGGTCGACGCCGTTCCGCTGACCGTCAACGGCAAGGTCGACTGGGAGGCACTGCCCGCGCCGCACGCGGCACCCGCCGAGCAGTTCGTCGAGCCCCGGGGAACGGTCGAGAAGCTGCTCGCCGAGGTCTGGTCGGAGGTCCTGGGCCGGGACCGGATCAGCGCCGACGACAACTTCTTCGCACTGGGCGGCCACTCGCTCGTCGCACTGCGCGTCATCGGCCGGCTGAAGCGCGAACTCGGCCTCGCGGTGCGGACCAAAGAGGTTTACCAGCATCCGCAGTTGCGCGAACTGGCCGGGTATGTCGAGGCCAAGCTCGCCGCAGCACCTGAGACCTCCTGACCCATCACATCACAAGGACTACCGCCCATGGCTACCGCCCAGGACCTCATCGTCGTCCGATCCCGCCGAACCGAGAACGCCGCCCGTACCCTGATCTGCCTCGGCTTCTGCGGCGGCGGCACCGGGCAGTACCACCAGTGGGGCGGCATGCTCCCGGCGGACGTCGACCTCGCCGCCATCTGCTACCCGGGCCGCGAAGGCCGCTTCATGGAGGACTTCGCCCAGACCTGGGACGCCCTCGCCGACGACACGACCCAGGCCGTGCTCTCCGCTGCGGCCGAGGGCCCCTATGTGCTCCTCGGTCACAGCATGGGCGGCTGGATGGCCTTCGACGTCACCGTGCGCATCGAGCAGCTCGGCGGCCCGGCGCCCGAGGCGCTCGTGGTGTCCGCCGCCAACGCGGCCAGCCGCGGACTCACCGTCAACGAGTCCCCGTCCCAGCAGGACAACGACGAGCAGCTGCTCGGCTGGATGACGATGCACGGGATGATGCCCGAGCACGTCGTCAACGACCCGGACCTGAAGGAACTCGCGGTCGAGCTGATGCGGGCCGACATCCGGGTCCGGGACACCTTCCGCTACGTTCCCGGCTCGAAGGTCAGTGTGCCGCTGCAGATCCTGACCGGGGAGACGGACACGATCATCGAGCCCGACGCCGGCGAGCAGTGGCGGGACCTCGCGACCGGTGACTTCCGGCACGACGTCCTGCCCGGCGGCCACTTCTACACGCCGGAGGTCTGGAGTCGGATTCCGACCTACATCCCGGCCCTCTCCGGGGCGTTCAGCTCCCGCTGACGCCCCCCGGGGACCTCTCGGACCAACAGCGCGGGTGCCGAGGCTGTATCACAGCCTCGGCACCCGCGCTTCGGCGTTCCCGCCGATCCCGAGCCCGCGCCGTCCGACGAACCGGCCGACGAACCGGCCGCGACCGGATCAGCTCCTCCCGCTTCGCGCCGGCCATGACCGGCCGCCTGCCGGTGAGGACGGCGAGGGGAAACGGGAGGGCCGCCACCCGCGGTGCGGATGACGGCCCTCCCCTTCGCTCGCGGCGTTCCTACCGCTGTGCCCGTAGGAGGCCGCTACGACCGGCCCGAGCCCAGCCACCCCTCGACGGCGGCCCACACCTCGCCCAGCGTGTGAGGCCGCACCACGTCGTGGTGCGTGCAGGGAAGGCGCACCTCGGTGATCTCCCCGGAGATGTACGGCTCCCACCGCTGCACCCACGGCGCATCGGTCGCCTTGCCCTCCTCCGCGACCACCACCAGGGCATCCCCGTCGAACCGACCGGTCCGGTGCTCCACCTGCAGCTGCGTGTTGTTGTCGAAGACGTGCATGATGCGGATCAGTTCCTCGTCCGAGACCCCGCCGAGGACACGGCCCACATCCGCCCGGAGATCCCGGAGCTTCCGGGCGAGCAGGTCGTTCTCGTCGGACGTCGACGAGCCCGCCGGGTCGTCGGACCGGTCCGCCTCCCCGGCGTTGCGGGATGCCTCGCCGACCGCGGCGGGATCCGCGTCCTGCTCCACCGGGAAGGTGTCCAGAATGACCAGCGCGGCCACCTGCTCACCTGCGGCCTGGAGTTGCACCGCTATCTCGTGCGCCACCGTCCCCCCGAAGGAATAACCCACCAGATGGTAGGGGCCGCTCGGCTGCACGGAACGAATCTGCTCGATGTAGGCCGCGGCCATCTCCACAGCACGCGGTGCGAGTTCACTCGTCCCGTCGAGCCCGTCGGCCTGCAGCCCGTAGAGCGGATACTCCTGCGGGACGTGCCGGGCCAGCGGCAGGTAGCACCAGCTCAACCCGCTTCCGGGATGCACGAAGAAGAACGGCGGCTTGCTGCCGCTCGGCCGGATGGACAGCATGCCGCCGAGCGCGTCCTTGACCGACGACAGGGACAGCGTGCCGAGCAGTCCCGCCACAGTCGGGTTGGTGATCAGGTCCCGTACCGACACCGACAAACCACGCGACCGCAGCTCCTCCACCAGCGAAACCGCCAGCAGCGAGTGCCCGCCCAGGGCGAAGAACTCGTCGTCGAGTCCGACGCTCTCCAACCCCAGCACCTTCGCGAACGCCTCGCACACGGTCTGCTCGAAGGCACTGATCGAGCCGGCGCCGTGGGGAGCCTTCGCACTCACGGCATACTGCGGTGCGGGCAGGGCCTTGCGGTCCACCTTCCTCCAGCACCACCACCGCCGACGGTCCTCCAGCACCACCACCGCCGACGG
>NZ_JZWY01001039.1:0-4723 GCF_000966955.1 Streptomyces sp. NRRL S-495 | reverse complement strand
GGTGGGTGCTGCGGGGTGGGCGGGGAGCCCCGGCGGCCCGTCTCCGTGGGGAACGGACGGGCCGCCGGGGAGTCAGCGGAGCGGCGGCACGGACGGCTGGGACTGGGTGGCGCAGTGGATGCCGCCGCCGCCGGAGGCGATGTTGTCGATGTCGACCTGGACGATGTCGCGGGTCGGGAACTCGGCCTGGAGGACGGCGCGGGCCCGCGCGTCGGCGGCGGCGTGGCCGAACTGGGGGACGAACACGGCGCCGTTGGCCACGTAGAAGTTGCTGTAGCTGGACAGGAAGTCCTTGCCGAGGTCGCGGCCGCGGATCCGCTTCCGGTCCGGGGCGGGCAGCTCGATCACGGTCAGCGCGCGGCCGCGGGCGTCGGTGGCGGTGCTCAGGGCCCGCTTGGCCTGCTCGTAGACCTTGACCCAGACCTGGTCCGTGCCGGGGCCGGGCCGGTCGAGCAGGACGCGTCCGGGCGCGGTGAAGCGGGCCAGGCAGTCGATGTGAGCGTCCGTGATGTCCTGGCCGGCCACGCCGTCCAGCCAGATCACCTTGTCCATCCCGAGCGTCGTGCGCAGGGCGCGCTCGACCTCGTCCTGGGACATGCCGGGGTTGCGGTTGGGGTTCACCCAGGAGCTGACGGTGGCCAGCAGGGTGCCCTCGCCGTCGGTCTCCAGGGCGCCGCCCTCACCGACGAAGGGGGCCCGGATCCAGTCCACCCCGTACTCGGCGAGGAGGGTGCCCGCGACGGCGGCGTCCTCGGCGTACCGCTGGTAGTAGGGGGTGCCGTCCTTGCCCCAGCCGTTGAAGTTGGTGTCGACGCCGGCGATCGTGCCCGGCCCGACCACGAAGGTCGGCCCGAAGTCGCGGATCCAGAGGTCGTCGTTGGAGATCTCGACCACGGTGATGCGGTAGTAGGCGCCGGGTCCGCAGTAGTAGCGGGCGTCGGCGGCCTGCCCGGGGCGGGCCACCACGACGACCGGTTCGTAGCGGGAGATCTCGTGGGCGAGCTTGGCGATGTCGTCGCGGACGGCCGACAGCTGGGTCCGCCAGACCGAGGGCAGGGCCGGCCAGGCCATGAAGGTGCGGTCGTGCCGGTCGCTCTCGGCGGGCATCCGCAGCAGCGGTGCGGCAGCCGGGGCGGCTTGGGCGGCCGGCGCGGCTTGGGCGGCCCGGGCGGCCGGGAGGGCGGAACCGAGGGCGATCAGGGGTACCGCGGCGGCGCCGAACCGGAGCAGGCCGCGACGCGAGGGGGTGGGGGTGTGCATGTCGCGCTCCCTGGCAGAAGGTGGGAGGTGTGGGGGTTGCCCCGTGAGGGCGGTCCTGTGGGGGGACCCTGTGGGGGGCGGTCCCGTGGGGTTGCCCCGCATCATGCACCGAACTGAAAATTCAGTCAAGCATTTGGTTCAAGGCTTACCGAGAACCCTGAAAGGATCATCAGGAACCTGTCCGACCAGCGAGGAAGCGCGTAGAGTGGGCGCCCATGTCGGACCGTCGGACGGAAATACTCAGAGCCGCCACCCGCGTGATCGCCCGCCGAGGGGTCCGCGGACTGCGGGTGGGCGAGCTGGCCGCCGAGGCCGGCGTGTCCACCTCGCTCATCTACTACCACTTCAGCGACCGGGCCGGACTGCTGCGCCGGACCCTGGACTTCATCAGCGACCGCGCCGACCACTACACCGCCGAGCCGGACCCCGCGCCGCGCACCGAGGACCCCAGGGCCGACCTGGAACAGGTACTGCTGCTGGAGCTCCAGGACACCGTCGACGTACGCGAGAACAGCATCGCCTGGGGCGAGTTGAGGGCCACCGCGGTCTTCGAGCCGGACCTCCGCGAGGATCTCGCGCGGACCACCCACACCTGGGTGCACGATGTCGCCGAACTGCTCGCCCGGGCCGACCCCGGCGGCACCGCCCCGGCCCACGCGGCCGCCGCCGAGCGGCTGACCGCGCTGGTCGAGGGCCTCAGCGTGCGCTGGCACAGCGGCTCGCTGCCGGTCGAGCACGCCCGGCTGCTGCTGCGCGGGGCGATCGGGGCGGAGCTGGACCGGCACGGCCCGCCCGGCCGCGGCGGCCCGGCGGCGGTGGCCGGGGCGGGCTCCGGGGCCGGATTCGGTCGATCCTGACGCAACCTCTAAACTCGGCGGCACCGCGCGTGCCGAACGTCCCTTTCGCGGGTCCGTCCGACCTGCGGCCCGTTCGGTCCCCGGTCCGCTCGGTCCCCGGCCCGTCCGACCCCCGCCCCGGTCGTCCCCCGCCCCGCCCAGCCCGCCGAGAGAGGCAGCCCGCATGTCCGACGACCGATCCCCCTTCGCCACGCCGCCGGTCTTCCAGGAGCTGACCCCGGACGACCCCCGCGAGGTCGGCGGCTACCGGCTGTTCGCCCGGCTCGGCGCCGGCGGCATGGGCCGGGTCTACCTCTCCTACACCCCCGGCGGACGGCCGGTCGCCCTCAAGGTGGTCCGGCCCGAGCTCGCCGAGGACCCGGAGTTCCGGGCCCGCTTCGCCCAGGAGGTGGCCAGCGCCCGGCGGATCCACGGCCTCTTCACCGCCCAGCTGGTCGACGCGGGCGTGGACGCCGTCACCCCGTGGCTGGCCACCACCTATGTGCCGGGCCCGTCCCTGCAGCAGGTGGTGCAGCGCTTCGGCCCGCTCCCGGAACGGACGGTGCTGCTGCTGATCGCCGGCATCGCGGAGGCGCTCCAGGCGATCCACGCCACCGGGGTGGTGCACCGCGACCTCAAACCGGGCAACGTCCTGATCGCCCCCGACGGCCCCAGGGTGATCGACTTCGGCATCGCCCGGGCGGCCGACGCGGGGGCGCTCACCAGTACCGGCCTGCGGATCGGCTCGCCCGCGTACATGGCGCCCGAGCAGGCCACCGGCCGGCCCGCGACCCCGGCCACCGACGTCTACGCCCTCGGCGCCCTGGCCGTGCACGTCGCGACCGGCGCCCCGCCGTTCGGGGACGGCCCGGACCCGGCGACGCTCTACCGGACCGTGCACGAGGAGCCCGACCTCGGGCCGGTCCCGGAGGGCCTGCGCGGACTGCTGCTGGGCTGCCTCGCCAAGCGGCCCGAGGACCGCCCGACCACCGCCGAGGTGATCGCCGCCGTGCGCGAGCACCCGGCCGTCGCCGGGCACCTGCGGTTCGGCGGGGCCTCGGGCGCACCGCGATGACCGCCGCCGTCGCGCTGACGGTCGGCGCCGCGGCGACGGTGCTGCTGCTGGACACCCCGGAGACGGTGGAGGCCGCGACCTCCGAGGACCTGGTGACCGCCACCCCCTTCCCCGGTGCGCCCGCGCCCGGTTCCGCACCGGCCTCCCCGCCGGCCCCGTCCGCACCGGCCCCGTCCGCCACCCCGTCCGCCACCCCGACGCCGGGCGCCGACTACGCCGTCGCCTACCGCGCGGCCGAGCTGACCTCGGCGGACGCCGGCTACGAGTTCGACCTCGCGACCGGCACCGTCGTCCCGGCCGACAGCGTGACCTGGTACCTCGGCCGGGGCGAGAACGAGTTCCTGGTCCCGGAGACCGCCGATTCCTACATCGGCCGGGACGCCGCCCTGGGGGTGGCCGAGTGCGTCAAGGGGCTGAGCAGCCGGCCGACCGGGCGGGTGCCGTTCGGCGCCGTCGGCCCCCGGGGCGCCTTCTGCGTCCGTTCCGCCGACGGCCGGTCGCTCGCCGTGGTCCGGGTGCTCTCCACCGCGGGCACCGAGGGGCCGGTCAGGGTCTCCGTGGACCACTACCGCCGCAACGGCTGAACCCGCCCGCCGCGACGGCCGCACCTGCCCGAAGCCCCCGGCCGGACTGCCCCCGACCGGGGGCTTCGCTCTCCCTCACCGCTTGACTGATTTTTCAGTCAGTGCAACAGTGCAGTTCACGGCGATGCCGGACGACTCGTCCGCCGCCGGTCCGGCTCCGCACCCGGCGCTCCTCCGAGCCCCGCCCCCTCGGCGCCGGACCGAACCGCTCCCAGCCCCACCGGAGTCCACCGTGTCCCACTCCCCCCTCGCCCGTCGCACCGTCCTGCGTTCGCTCGCCGGCGCCGGCCTGATCGCGCTCGGCGCGTCCGGCTGCGCCGCCGTGGACGACCTGGTCGACCCGGCCGCGCCCTCCTCCCCCGCCGCCGAACCGGCCGGAGGCGCACCCGGAGGCGCTCCCGGAGGCAAGTCCGGACAGGGGCGCCGACTCGGCGCCGAGTGGGAGAAGCACGAGCGGACCGTGATGTCCTGGCCCGCCTCCGAGGACGTCTGGGGCGAGCAGCTCGCCGCCGTCCGCAAGGACATCGCCGAGGTGGCACGGGCCATCGGCGAGCGCGAGCCGGTGGTCCTGCTGGTCCGGCCCGGCCAGGAGTCCTCGGCCCGCAACGCTTGCGGCTCCGACGTCGAGCTGCTCACCGTCCCGGTCGACGACCTGTGGGCGCGCGACACCGTGCCGGTGTTCGTCGAGGAGGGCGGCAAGGTCAAGGGCGTCGACTTCAACTTCAACGGCTGGGGCCGCAAGCAGCAGCACGCCAACGATGCCGAGGTGGCCCGCGGCGTCCTGGCCAAGTACGGGATCGAGCGCGTGGAGACCCGACTGGTCGCCGAGGGCGGCTCCTTTGAGACCGACGGCCGGGGCACCCTCCTCATCACCGAGAGCTCGATCGTCAACGACAACCGCAATCCCGGAATGAGCCGCGACCGGATCGAGGCCGAGCTCAAGCAGCTGCTCGGCGTCACCAAGATCG
>NZ_JZWY01001038.1:0-2512 GCF_000966955.1 Streptomyces sp. NRRL S-495 | reverse complement strand
CGTCAAGGGCAAGGACATCACCGACGCCCACGTGGACTGCCTGGTCCGCTTCGCCGCCCCCGGCGTCGTCCTGCTCGACCGGGCCTTCCCCGGCACCCCGCCGGACGTCTGGTCCCGCTCCGCCGACCAGGCCCGCTCGGTGCTCGACGGGGCCACCGACGCCACCGGCGCCCGGCTCAAGGTCGTCGAACTCCAGCAGCCCGACCCCGACAGGATCACCGGCCGGGGCGACGCCTTCGTCTCCTCCTACATGAACTTCTACCTCGGCAACAAGGGCGTCTACCTGCCCCTGTTCGGTGACCCCCGGGCCGACGACCACGCCCACGACGTCTTCCGGGAGCACTTCCCCGGGCGCGAGATCGTCCCGCTCCAGATCGACACCNCGGCTGATCCCGCCCGGCCCGACGTGACCGCGCCCGGCCCGACCTGCGCAGACACGTCATACAGTCAGATGACTGATGCACCCGCGCTTCCCACTCCCGCAGGCTGATCGTGCGGCGGGCCCCAGGACGGGGCCCGCCGCCGATGCGCACTGTCAACCAGCCCGGGTCGAGGACCCGGGCGGTCCTGGAAAGCGAGTTCCACCGTGGCCCTGAAATCGTTCAAGTCGGCTGCCGCCGCCGTCGCGGGCGCGGTCGCCGGAGCGGTCATGCTGCTCACGGCGACCCCGGCCGCCGCGGCCAATCCTCCCTACGACGGCTGCCCGGCCTGGGCGCTCTGCCTCTACCAGGACGGCGGCGGCGCGGGTTCGAAGGCGATCGTCGTCCCGCCGGCGGCCGGCGGCCACTCCGAGATCGTGCGCCTCACCAAGGTGCACTTCCTGAACGGGACCCTGGCCAACGACCAGGTGTCCTCCTGGCTGAACAACTCCCAGTGCCAGATCGAGTTCTGGGACGACCCGTACGGCGAACTGCACCCCTCCCAGGTCGACTTCGCCTCCTCCTGGAGCTGGGGCGCGAAGGCCGACTACGCCGCCGGCACCAGCACGTACTACAACAACGACCGGATCTCCGCCCTGCGGTTCTACTGCCCGTAACGGGCCCGGCGCACCCGGCGCTCCGACGCCGTTCGCCCCGACGCCCCCGGCTCCCGCACGGTGCCGGGGGCGTTCCGGTGCGGTCTCCCGGCCCCTCTCCCCGGGCCGGGAACACCACCACGACACGGAACGAGGTCCGATGAAACGCCTACGACCGGCGGCCGCGCTGCTCTCCGGCCTGCTGCTCTCGCTCACCCTGCCCACCCTCTCCGGCACCGCTCCGGCGGCCCCGGCAGTCGGGGCCGCCCCGGTGACCGCCGTCACGGCCGGCCCCGGCGCGGAGGGCCCGGACCTGAGCTACGCCAACCGGACCGGCCCGCCCCCCGGCATGCCGGACTGGTCCCGGGCCGGGTACCGGGGCGGCCTGCCGCTGCCCGACGACGGCAGCCTGACCGACGACCCCGCCTGCCGGATCACCCCGGACCGGCTGGCCTCCCAGTACACGGTCCGGCCGAACGACGGCGTCGACGACACCACCGGCCTCCAACGCGCGATCGACGACATCAAGTCCGCCTGCTCGCCGGGCGCCAACTTCGACCGGCTGTCGCTGATCGCCCTGCCGGCCGGCCGGATCGACCTCTCCCGACAGATCTACGCCGACGCCGACTACCTCGTGCTGCGCGGCCAGGGCTCCGGCGACGGCGGCACCCGCCTGGTGTTCCGGCCCGACCTCAACACCCGCTACGACACCCTGGTCAACGGCCGCTGGGACCAGGACAGCATGAAGGCGGGCAGCGGCAGCGACGTCGGCACCGGCGGCTGGATCTGGCCGGGCCGGGGGCTGTTCCGGGTCCAGACCCGTGACATCGCCGAGCGCTACCAGGACGACTGGGCCGCCGCCCCGGCGAACCGCAAGGACATCTTCGAGGGCAGCGTCAACCAGCACTGGGCCTCCGGCATCAAGGTCGGCGCCCAGGCCGCCGACCCCGGCTGGGCGGCCCGGCAGGGCCAGAACCTGGTGCAGCTGGACGCCAAGGCCGACATGAAGAAGTTCGCCCTCGGCGGCTACGTCTGGGTCGGCGCGGCCAACAGCGTCAAGTTCTACGAGCAGCAGGGCGTCTCCGACCGCAGCCAGATGGACAACCTCCACATGCGGCAGCAGATGTTCCGGCTGACCGCGATCGACATCTCCGCGCGGACGGTCACCCTGGACCGCCCGCTGGAGTGGGACCTCCCGGTCGACTCCACCTCGGACGGCTCCACCGCGCTCGGCGACAAGCCGTACCCCAGCAAGGTCACCCCGCTGAAGGTGGTCCAGGGCGTCGGCTTCGAGAACTTCGCCTTCACCCAGGACATGACCGGCCTGCCGAAGCTCGGCGGCGGCAGCTACAACCCGACCCCCGCCCAGGCCGTGCACAACTACGGCAACACGGCACCCGAGTACGCGATGCACGGCATCGTCTTCAAGTGGGCAGCCAACGACTGGGCGCGCGGGCTGAAGGCCGAGATGACCGGCTCGCACCCGATCGTCACCGA
>NZ_JZWY01001037.1:0-6767 GCF_000966955.1 Streptomyces sp. NRRL S-495 | reverse complement strand
GCGGCAACGTCGCCTTCCGCAACGACCTCGACTCGGACCTCAACCTGCACGGCGGTTGGGAACACAACAACCTGTTCGAGCAGAACACCCTGCGGGTCCCCTACGAGCACCGCTCCGGCAGCTGCGAGACCAACTGCGGCGGCGAGGGCGGCGAGATCGACGAAGGGACGTGGTACCCGATCTGGTGGGCGGCCGGCCCCAAGGCGGTCAAGTGGTCCGGCTCCTCCGGCCCGCAGAACGTCTTCTACAACAACTCCATGGTCAAGCAGACCACCCCCGGCGGCGCCTACCTGCCGTACGCGCCCTACGGCACCCAGAGCGGCACCGCCTACCAGTTCGGCTCCGCCAACGGCGCGCCGAGCCGGTTCCAGCCGCTCGCCCAGGGCGGCCAGGCCATTCCCGACTGGGGCGGCCGGGAGACCCTCGACTACGCCGGCCAGGGCGTCGTCCCCACCGACGTCGGCAACCGGCCGTCCCTGTTCCTGCGGGACACCGGCGGGCTCGACCCGCGCGCCGGCCACCACCGCAGGATCGTCACCTGGAACATGCAGGGCGCGGGCTCCGCCGGCGGGACGGGCGAGGACTCCTCCTCGTACGAGAACAAGTACACGCTGGGGGTGAACCAGCTGGCGCTGCAGAACCAGGCCGACGTCATCGCCCTCCAGGAGGCCGGCGCCCCGCCCAGCGGCGCCACGTTCTCGCAGGACATCCCGCAGAACCCGCCGGTGTTCTTCGACTGGATCGGCCGCACTCCCCCGGTCCGCGAGTACCGCTACGGGGGCACGGCCGCCAGGCCGCAGAGCTACCTGTACTGGCTGCACACGGACACCGACCCGCGCACCGAGACCGGGCGGGTCAACCTTGCCGTCATGACCCGCTACCAGGTCCCGTCGCAGGACGTGTACGTCATCGAGGCCGGGGTGGACAGCGGCTCCCGGGGCCGCCCCGCGCTCGGCGTCAACGTCGACGGCGTCGTGTACTTCACGGTGCACGGCTTCTCGGGGAGCGGCGGCGACGACCCGGGGCTGCTGCGGAACATCCGGCAGCGGATGGCGACCGCGGGCCCCAACGGGACCCCGCTGCCATGGATCGCCGTAGGCGACTACAACCGCGCACCGCTGCCCCCGGCCGACCCGAACACGCGGGACACCTCGCTCGCCACCGCGGTCGCCGGCGAATTCACGGTGCACGCCCCGGCGGTTCCGACCCATCCGACCGTCCGGCGGCCGAACTCGAACACTCCGGACCGCGTCCTCGACTACGCGGCCGTCCCCGTCGGCGGCGCGAACCCCACCGTTCTCGGCATGAACCGGGCCGACACCATGCTGCTGTCGGACCACTACCCCGTCGTGATGGATGTCGGCAACCTGCCGAACCCGCCGCGATCGTCCCAGTCGGTGACGGTGCCGGTGCAGGGCCCCGCCGTGCTGCGCAACGCCGCCACCACCAACGTGGCCGCCCCCGGCAGCAGCACCCACGCGGTCAGTGACCAGCCGATCAACCGGGCCGGCATCCAGACCCAGGTGTTCAACCTGTTGCCCGACCCGGAGTACAGCGGCTTCTACCGCCTGCACTACGCCAACGCGCCCTACGCCGGCCGCTATCTCGGCCAGGAGGGCGCGGCCCGCGACGCGCGGACGGTGCTGTGGCCGAACACGGCTCCCGACCAGCTCTGGCAGCCGATTCCCCAGGGCGACGGCACCTGGATCCTGCAGAACTACGTGACCCGCCAGTTCCTCACGGACCTCGGCCCGGGCCTCGGCATCGTGGGCCGGGACCAGAACGGCTCGGCCGGCCAGCGCTGGTTCCTGCAGAGCCCCCAGGAGAGCACCGCGCTCACCGAGATCGTGGCGACGGACTCCGGCGGTTCGACCCCGGCGCTCGCCGTCGACGATCTGGAGACCGCGCCCTACCCGGTCTACCTGGCCCCGGACGCACACAGCGACCATCAGCGGTTCAGCACCATCGCCGCGGGACCGGACGGCGACAACAACTGCTTCTACCTTGTCTACGGCCGCCAGTACGCCAACTCCACGGCGGCCCACCCCGGGACTCCGCAGAACGGTGACTCCGTCACCATGGGCGACTACCGCTCCAATGACAGCGGCTACCTGTGGTGCAGGACCGCCGACGGCCCGAACGGGACCCTGCTGTCCAACTTCTCCAGCCCCTACGAACACCTCGACCTGACCAGGAGCACGACGGTCGACACCGTCACCGTCACCCGCCCCGGAGCCGGCACCGCCCGCCTCCACTGGCTCTTCCGCCCGGTCACCCAGTAACACCCCCCGGCCGACCACCACGGCGGTCGCGGCACCCGGTTCCCCGGGGCGCCGCGGCCGCCGTCCGCGTTCACGGTGCCCCGGGGCGCTACCGGTCGAGCGTGGGCGGCAGCAGCTCGGCGGCGCGTTCGGCGACCTCGTGGTGCAGGGCGTCGCGGACGGCCCGGACGGCGGGGTGGGTGACGGCCTCGCGGCGGACGGCCAGGGTGATCGGGAGCCGGATGTCGACCTCCTCGGGCAGCAGCCGCCTCAGCCCGGCCCGGTCGGCGAGGAAGGCCGGGAGCACGCCGACACCGGTGCCCAGCCGGGTCGCCTCGACCTGGGCGAAGACGTTGGTGGAGGAGAACGCCGGTGTGCAGCCCGGCAGATGGCGTTCGATGTCGAGATCGCCGACCTGGAGCATCGACTCGATGTAGAAGACCAGCGGGTGCTCCCGCAGTTCGGCCACCGCGGCCGGCGCCCCGCACCGGGCGAGGTACTCGTCACCGGCGTACAGGCCGAGGGCGTAGTCGGTGAGGTGCTCGGTCACCAGTCGGCTCCGGGGCGGCCGGCCGATCGTCAGGGCGAGGTCGAAGCCCGCCGGACGCAGCGGCAACTCCCTTGTCGCCGTAATGAGTTCGACCTGGAGCCGGGGGTGGCGGCGGCGCACCCGGGCCAGTGCCGGAGTGGCAAAGAGGGTGCCGAAGCCGTCCGGGGCGCTCACCCGGACGGTGCCGTGCAGGGACGGCGGGTCCTGGCCCGACACCGCGTCCACGACCCGGACCAGGGCGTCCTCGATCGTGCGGGCGTTCTCGGCGACCGCCCGGCCGGCGTCCGTCAGCACCCAGCCCTCCGTGCCGCGTTCCATCAGCCGCACGCCGAGGCTCCGCTCCAGCGCGGTGATCCGGCGGGACACCGTGGTGTGGTCCACCCCCAGCGCGTCGGCGGCACTCACCAGGCGCCCCGTGCGGGCGACGGCGAGCAGATGGCGCAGGTCGTCCGCGCGCAGCTCGCGCGGATCGGGCCCGCCGGGGCGCTCCACCGCCGCCGGGGCCGGGATCTCCTGGCGGGAGCGGGAGCTGGGGCCGGAGCCGGAGCGGGGGCTGGGGCTGGACCGGGGGCGCATCGGGGCAGCCTATCTGCATTTCCGCACACCCCCTCTGCGCGATTGGCGGTTGAACGCACACCGGACGCACGGCAGAGTCGGATCGGCCCGCCCGTGCCGGGGGCCACCGTCCTCCCACCGCCGAGGGGTTGCCCGTGGTTGCCAGTCTGTCCCTGCCCCGGATCCTGCGCATCGGCCGCGGCGCGGCCGAGGAACTGGGAGCCGTCGTCGCGGGCCTCGGCCTGCGGCGCCCGCTCCTGGTCACGGACGCGTTCCTGACCGGCACCGGCGCCGCCGAGCGCCTGCTGGGGATCCTGCGCGGTTCCGGGCTCCACCCCGCGCTGTTCGACGGCACCGTGCCCGACCCGACGACCGACTCCCTCGCCCCCGGCCTGGAGGCCCTGCGCGCGCACGGGGCGGACTCGGTGATCGGCTTCGGCGGCGGCAGCCCGATGGACACCGCCAAGGCCCTCGCCCTGCTGGGCGTGCAGGGCGGCGGGATGCGCGACTACAAGGCGCCGCACGTCAACCTCGGACCGGCCCTCCCGGTGATCGCCGTCCCCACCACCGCCGGCAGCGGCTCGGAGGCCACCCAGGTCACCGTCATCACCGACAGCGCCACCGACGAGAAGATGATGTGCCTGGGCCCGGCGTTCCTGCCGATCGCCGCCGTCGTCGACATGGAACTGACGCTCTCGATGCCGCCCCGGCTGACCGCCGACACCGGCGTCGACGCGCTCACCCACGCCGTCGAGGCCTACGTCAGCCGCAAGTCCGGCCCCTTCACCGACGGCCTGGCCCTCACCGCGATCGCCACCATCGGCCGGCATCTGCGCCGCGCCTACGCCGACGGTTCGGACGCCGAGGCCCGGGAGGCGATGATGCTCGCCGCGACCCAGGCCGGCATCGCCTTCTCCAACTCCAGCGTCGCCCTGGTGCACGGCATGAGCCGCCCGATCGGCGCCCATTTCCACGTCGCCCACGGCCTGTCGAACGCCATGCTGTTCCCGGCGGTGACCGCCTTCTCCGTCCACGCCGCGCCCGAGCGCTACGCCGACTGCGCCCGCGCCCTGGGTGCGGCGACCGCCGCCGACCCCGCGGCCGCGGCCTCGGCCAAGCTGGTCGACGCCCTGCACACCCTCTGCGACGACCTGGCCGTCCCCACCCCGCGCAGCTACGGCATCGACCACGCCGCCTGGACCGGGCTCACCCCGCTCATGGCCGAACAGGCCCTGGCCTCCGGCTCCCCCGCCAACAACCCGGCCGTCCCCACCGCCACCCAGATCGAGGAACTGTACGCCCGCGTCTACGCCTGAGCCGGCGGCCTCAGCCCCGCACCGCGAGGCCGTCCAGGGTGAGGTCGAGCAGCCGCTCGGCCTGCGGCCGGCGGTCGGCGCCCGCCGAGGTGAGGGCGATGCCTTCGAGGGCGGCCGCGAGGTCGGCGGGGCCGATGTCGGTGCGGATCACCCCTGCCGCCGCGCACGCCTCCATCAGGGTGGCGACGGCGGCCCGGACCAGCTCCCGGCTGTGGCCGTAGGGGCTCTCCCCGGTCGCGGCGATGGCGCGCAGCGCGTCGATCATGCCGTACTTGGCCGTGACGTAGTCGAGGAACAGCCTCGTCCACACCCGTAGGGCCTCCATCGGCGGATGCTCGGCGAGCAGCGCGGGCGCCGCCGCGCACAGCCGGGCCACCTCGTCCCGGTAGACCGCCTCCACCAGGGCCTCCCTGGTGGGGAAGTTGCGGTACAGGGTCGCGCTGCCCACACCCGCCTCCTTGGCGACGCGATCCAGGTGCGCGTCCAGCCCCTGCGTCGTGAACACGCGCACGGCGGCGGCCAGGATCTTCTCCCTGTTGCGCCGCGCGTCGGCCCGCAGCGGCCGCCCTGCTCCGTCCTCGGTCACCGTTCCCCGTCCCTTCCTCGTCCCGTCCCGTCCCGAAGCATCGGTCGGATTGCCAAGCGGGGGCGTCCCCACTTAACCTTCGGGAAACCGGGGACGTCCCCGGTTCCACTCTATGTCGGCGCACCACCCGCGCACACCCAGGAGAGGAAGGCCGCACATGTCGGGAATTCGGGGCAAGGTCATCGCGATCACGGGTGCCAGCAGCGGCATCGGCGAGGCGACCGCGGCCCATCTCGCCGAACAGGGCGCCCGGCTCGTCCTCGGCGCCCGCCGGGAGGACCGGCTGAACGCGGTCGTGGACCGCATCACGGCGCGGGGCGGCACCGCCACCGGCGTCCTGGTCGACGTCACCCGCCGCGAGGACCTCCGACGCCTGACCTACACCGCCGTCGAGCGGTTCGGCCGGCTGGACGTACTCGTGTCCAATGCGGGCACGATGGCCGTCTCGCCCTTCGACGACCTGCGCCAGGACGACTGGGACGCCATGGTCGCGACCCACATCACCGGCCTCCTCAACGGCATCGCGGCCGCCCTCCCGCTCTTCCGCCGCCAGCGCTCCGGCCACTTCGTCACCATCGGCTCCACCGCGGCCTACACCGTCAAATCGCCGCAGGGCGTCTACGCGGCCACCAAGACTGCGGTGAAGGTCCTCACCGAGGGGCTGCGCCAGGAGTCGGGCCCCGACCTCCGCGTCACCCTCGTCTCTCCCGGCTTCACCCACACCGAGGGCATCGGCAAGGGCGCCGGCCCGGAGGTCGCGGCCGCGATGATCCGGCAGCGCGACGAGATCGCCATGCCGCCGTCCGCCGTCGCCTCGGCCATCGCCTACGCGATCGAGCAGCCGGAGGGGATCGACGTCGGCGAGATCGTGGTCCGGCCCACCGCGCAGGCCTGACCGCACCGCGGGCCCGTCACCGTCACCCGACACGCCACGGGCGGCGGACCCTCACCCGCCGCCCCGGGTACCGCGCCTACTGTCACCTTTGCACCCAACAGGTGCATCGTCTGACAGAAGCGGAGAATCCCCATGAACCGTCACATCGGCCGATCCCTGGCGCTGCTCGCCGTCCTCGGCCTCGCCGCCGTGCCGACCGCGGCGAGCGCCGACGTCGTCTCCGGCGGCAACCACGGGACCGTCATCGTCGGCAACGGCAACCAGGTCGCCGGATACGACATCATCGACGCCGGCCACGACGCCACCGTCGGCTCCCACAACGGTTCGAGCGGAGTGGCCGGGACCGCCGTCGACGCCGCCCAGGCGGCAGGCGGCAACTACGGGACGGTCATCGTCGGCGACGACAACCAGGTCGCCGGGGACGACGCCATCAACGCCCTGAACGACGCCACCGTCGGCTCCTACAACGGCTGACGCCCCGGAATACCTCATTTGGCGTTGGAAAAAGCACCCCGGAACGCAAAGAACCCCCGTCGGTTTCCCGACGGGGGTTCTTCACAATGATTGTTCGGCGGCGTCCTACTCTCCCACAGGGTCCCCCCTG
>NZ_JZWY01001036.1:0-400 GCF_000966955.1 Streptomyces sp. NRRL S-495 | reverse complement strand
TTGCCGTTGGCGGTGAGCGGCAGCCGGTCGAGCAGGACGACGGCGGACGGGACCATGTGGACGGGCAGGTCGGCGGCGGTGCGGGTGCGCAGTTCCTCGCCGGTGACGTGGTCGGCGGCGGTGACCTGGTCCGCGCCGGGCGCGAGCACGGCGTAGCCGACCAGCCGCTTGTCGCCGGGCACGTCCTCGCGGACGATCACGGCGGCGTCGGCGACCGCCGGGTGGGCGGCCAGGACGGCCTCGATCTCGCCGAGTTCGATCCGGAAGCCGCGGATCTTCACCTGCTGGTCGGCCCGGCCGAAGTACTCCAGGACCCCGTCGGCCCGCCGTCGGGCGAGGTCGCCGGAGCGGTACATCCGGGTGCCGCGCTCGCCGAACAGCTCGGCGTACGGGTCGGCGA
>NZ_JZWY01001035.1:0-5168 GCF_000966955.1 Streptomyces sp. NRRL S-495 | reverse complement strand
CTCGGCGTACGGGTCGGCGACGAAGCGCTCGGAGCTGAGGGCCGGGCGGCCGAGATAGCCCCGGGCCAGGCCGGCGCCGGCCACGTACATCTCGCCGGTGACGCCGGGCGGGACCGGCTGCAGGTACTGGTCGAGCACATAGATCCGCAGGTCGGGGATGTTGACGCCGATGGTGCTGCTGCTGCCCGCGGCGGCGCTCGCCCGGTCCAGGGCGATGTGGGTGACGTGCACGGTGGTCTCGGTGATGCCGTACATGTTGACCAGGGTGGGCGCGTCCTCGGCGTGCCGCCGGTACCAGTCGTCGAGGCGGCCGAGTTCGAGTGCCTCGCCGCCGAACACCACGTAGCGCAGGGCGAGTTCGGTGCCGGGCCGCTCCCGGTCGGCGGCGCTGAGCTGGTAGAAGGCGGACGGCGTCTGGTTGAGGACGGTCACCCGCTCGCGGGCGAGCAGGTCGAGGAAGGCCGCCGGGTCGCGGCTGACCAGGTGCGGGACGACGACGAGCCGCCCGCCGTGGAGCAGGGCGCCCCAGAGCTCCCAGACCGAGAAGTCGAAGGCGTAGGAGTGGAACAGCGTCCACACGTCCTCGGCGCCGAAGCCGAACCAGTGGTCGGTGGCGGAGAACAGCCGGACCACGTTGTGGTGGGTGACCGGTACCCCCTTGGGGCGGCCGGTGGAGCCGGAGGTGTAGATGACGTAGGCGGTGTCCTCGGCGGTCAGCGGCCGGGTGCGCTCGTGCTGGGCCAGCGGGACGGCCGGGTGGGCGTCCGCCTCGCCGCCGTCGACCAGCAGCTGCGGCACCCGGTGCTCGGGCATCCGGGGCGCGGTGGCGGTGTCGGTGAGCAGCGCGGCGGGCGCGGCGTCGGCGAGCATGTAGGCGAGCCGGTCGGCCGGGTACTCGGGGTCGAGCGGCAGGTAGGCGGCGCCGGACTTGGCGACCGCGAGCAGGCCGGTGACCAGGTCGAGGGAGCGCGGCAGGGCGAGGGCGACGATGGTGCCGGGGCCGATGCCGCGGGCGGCCAGCAGCCGGGCCAACCGGTCGGCGCGGGCGGCGAGTTCGGTGTAGCTGAGGGTCTCGCCGTCGCAGCTGACGGCGGTGGCGCCGGGGTTGGCGAGGGCGGCGGCCTCGAACAGCTCGGGCAGGGTGGCGCCGGGCTCCGAGTGGACGGGGGTGCCGTTCCACTCGACCAGGGCGCGGTGGCGCTCCTCGTCGCTGATCAGCGGAAGCCGTCCGATCGTGGTGTCCGGCGCGGTGGCGGCGGCGGTGAGCAGCCGGGCCAGGCGCTCGGCGAGGGCGCGCACGGTGGCCTCGTCGAAGAGGTCGGTGCGGTACTCCAGGAAGCCCGCTATGCCGCCCTCGCGCAGTTCGCCCGCGTTCAGGGTGAGGTCGAACTTGGCGGTGCCGGAGGGGATCGCGGCGACGGTGGCGGTGAGGCCGCCGCCGAGCGCGAAGGCCCGGTCGGGGACGGACTGCCAGGCCAGCATGACCTGGAACAGCGGGTGCCGGGCGAGCGAGCGGCGCGGGTTGAGCTCCTCGACCAGGCGGTCGAAGGGCAGGTCGGCGTGGTCGTGGGCGCCGAGCACGGCGGTGCGGGTGCGGCCGAGCAGTTCGCGGAAGCTCGGGTCGCCGGGAGGGGCATCCCCGGCGGAGCGAGGGGAAGTGTCGATGCGCACAACCACGGAGTTGACGAAGTAGCCGACCAGGGCGGCGGTCTCGTCGGAGTCGCGGCCGGCGACGGGGGTGCCGACGGGGATGTCGGTGCCGCAGCCGTGCCGGGTGAGCAGTGCGGCCAGGCCGGCCTGGACGGCGGTGAACACGCTGGTGCCGGTGGTGCGGGCGAGCGCGGCCAGGGCCGCGTGGGCGTCGGCGTCGAGGCGGAACGGCACGGTGGCGCCCTGGTGGGCGGCGACGGCGGGCCGGGGGCGGTCGGTGGGCAGGTCGAGCTGGTCGGGCAGGCCGGCCAGGGTCTTGCGCCAGTGGTCGAGCTGGCGAACGGCGAGCGCGCTGGGCGCCTCGCCGGTGCCGAGGAGCTTCGCCTGCCAGTCCACGTGGTCGGCGAACTGCACGGTCAGCGGGGGCAGTTCGGGGGCGCGGCCGGCGAGGCGGGCGGTGTGGGCGGCGGCCAGGTCGCGGACCAGCGGGGTGGTGGAGGCGCCGTCGCCGGCGATGTGGTGGAGCAGCAGCAGAAGGGTGTGGGTGCCGTCCTGGTGGGCGAACAGGCTGGCCCGCAGCGGAGGTTCGGCGCCGAGGTCGAAGGCGTACCGGACGGCGTCGGTGATCTCGCCGGTGCCGGTGTGGAGTTCGACCGGGGCGGGCGGCAGGATCCGCTGGTAGGGCTCGCCGTCGGCGGACTCGCCGTAGACGGTGCGCAGGGTCTCGTGCCGGGCGGCGAGGTCGCCGACGGCGAGCGCGAGGGCCTCGCGGTCCAGCGGGCCGGTGAGGGTGAGGGCGAGCGGGATGTTGTAGGTGGGGCTGGGGCCCTCCAGCCGGTAGTGGAACCACAGGCCGCGCTGGGCCGGGGAGAGCGGCAGCTGCTCGGCGCGCCGGACCGGCACCAGGGCGGGGCGGGGTTCGGGGGCGGAGCGCTCGCGCAGCAGGGCGGCGAGGGCGGCCGGGGTGGGGTGGCGGAAGACGTCGGCGAAGCCGACGGCCACGCCGAGGGCCTCGCGCAGCCGGGCGGCGAGGCGGCCGGCCAGCAGCGAGTGGCCGCCGAGGTCGAAGAACCCGGCGTCGCGGGAGAGCGGTCCGGGCAGGTCGAGGAGGTCGGCGAACAGCCCGCAGATGATCTCCTCCTGCGGGGTGGCGGGCGCGGCGCCGACCTCCGCCGCGTCGGACTCGGGCTCGGGCAGGGCGCGGTGGTCGAGCTTGTCGTTGCCGGTGCGCGGCAGGTCGTCGAGGACGAGCACGGCGGCGGGCACCATGTGCTCGGGCAGCCGGGCGGCGAGGCCCGAGCGCAGCGCGGCCGGGTCGAGGACGGCTCCGGCGGCGGGCACGGCGTAGCCGAGCAGCCGCTTGCCGCTGGGGCCGGGGCGGGCGATCACCACGGCCCGGTCGACGCCGGGGAGTTCGCCGAGGACGGCGGCGATCTCGCCGGGCTCGATCCGGAAGCCGCGGATCTTCACTTGGTCGTCGGCGCGGCCGAGGAACTCCAGGGTGCGGTCGGGCCGGCGGCGGGCGAGGTCGCCGGTGCGGTACATCCGGCTGCCGGGCGGGCCGAAGGGGTCGGCGAGGAAGCGTTCGGCGGTGAGGTCGGGGCGGCCGAGGTAGCCGCGGGCCAGGCAGGCGCCGGCCACGTAGAGCTCGCCGGCGACGCCGTCGGGGGCGGGGCGCAGCGAGCCGTCGAGCACGTAGGCGCGCGAGCCGCGGACGACCCGGCCGACCGGGGCGCCGTCCGGCCCGGGGGTCCAGGTGTAGGCGTCGACGGTGGTCTCGGTGGGGCCGTAGAGGTTGACCGGGCTCAGGCCGTCGACGGCGGTGAGGCGGCGCCAGAGCGGCTCGGGGGTGGCCTCGCCGCCGACCGCGACCACGGCGGGGCGGTGGACGTCCTCGGCGAGCAGGCCCTCGGCGATCAGCACGTCCAGGTAGGAGGGGGTGACGTCGAGGTAGTCGATCCGCTCGTCGCGGACGTGGCCGACGAGGGCGGCCGGGTCGCGGTAGGTCTCGTCGTCGAGCAGGTGCAGCTCGTGGCCGTGGAGCATCCACAGCACCGGGTCCCAGGAGGCGTCGAAGGCGAACGAGGCGCTGTGGGCGATCCGCAGCCGCTCGCGGCCGGTGCGGGCGAGGGCGGGGGCGATGTGGTCCTCGTCGTGGCCGGCGGCGAGGTTGGCGAGCGAAGCGTGGGTGACGACGACGCCCTTGGGGCGGCCGGTGGAGCCCGAGGTGTGCAGCAGGTAGGCGGTGTGCGCCGGGTCGGGGGCGGGCAGCGGTCCGGCGGGCAGGGCGGCGAGTTCGGCGCGGACGGCGGGGTCGTCGAGGGCGACGGCGGGACGGTCGGCGGCGCCGGGCAGCGCGGCGAGGGCCTCGGCGGTGCCGACGGCGCACACCGGGCGGGTGTCGTCGAGGATGTCGGCGGTCCGCTGCCGGGGGTGGGTGAGGTCCAGGGAGAGGCAGGCGCCGCCGGCCTTGAGCACGGCGAACATCGCGACCAGGGTGTCGGCGCCGCGCGGCATGGCGAGGGCGACGGGGGTGTCGGCGCGGACGCCGAGGGCGGTGAGGCGGTGCGCGAGGCGGCTGCTCGCGGCGTCCAGCTCGGCGAAGGTGAGGGTGGTGGCGCCGCTGCGCAGGGCGACCGCGTCCGGGGTCAGGGCGGCCCGGCCGGCGAGCAGTTCGGGCACGGTGCGGGTGGCGGGCGGCTCGGTGCGGCCGGCGGTGGCGCGGCGCAGCGCGTCCCGGTCGAGCAGGTCGATCCGGGCGATCGGGGTGTGCGGGGCGTCGAGCAGCAGGGTGGCGAGGCCGTCGAGGTAGCGCAGCAGGCCGTCGCGGTGGGCGGCGAGGGCGTCGGCGCCGTACTGGTCGGGGTGGGCCTCCAGGCCGATCCGCAGGGCGCCGTCGGGGCCGGGCGAGACGGCGAGGGCGAGGTCGTCGACGGGGCCGGCGGCGAGGTTGCGGACGGTGCCGGGCAGACCGGCGAGGTCGAGGTCGCGCTCGAAGGCCTTGATGTTGACCATCGGTCCGAACAGGGCGCGGCGGGTGCCGGTGAGTCCGAGGTCGCGGCGCAGGTCCTCCAGCGGGTAGCGCTGGTGGCGGCGGACGTCGCGGACCTCCAGGACGACCCGGCGCAGCAGTTCGGCGGCGGTGTCGCGGGGGTGGACGGCGAGGCGCAGCGGCAGCACGTTGGCGGTGGCGACGGGGGTGCGCAGGGCGGCGGGGCCGCGGCGGTTGGCGAGCGGCAGGCCGAGCACGACGTCCTCGGTGCCGGCGAGACGGTGCAGGTAGCCGGCGGTGGCGGCGATGACGAGTTCGGCCCAGGTGGCGCGGGCGGCCTTGGCGGCGGCCTCCAGCCGGGGCAGGGTGCCGGCGGGGAGGGCGGCGGTCAGGCGGGGCAGTCCGGCGGGGCCGGCGGGGGTGCCGCCGGGGAGGGTGGCGGGGGCGTCGGCGCCGTCCAGGCGGTCGCGCCAGTAGGCGCGGTCGGCGGCGTGCTCCGGGCCGGCGCGGTAGGCGGCCTCCTCGG
>NZ_JZWY01001034.1:0-7179 GCF_000966955.1 Streptomyces sp. NRRL S-495 | reverse complement strand
GTGTAGAGCTCGGCGACCCGGCCGGTGAGGAGGGTGAGGGCGTAGGCGTCGACGGCGAGGTGGTGGACGCGCTGGTACCACCAGTGGCGGTCCTCGGCGAGGCGGATCAGGGCCTGGGTGAAGAGCGGGCCCTCGGTGAGGTCGACGGGGCGGGCCAGGTCGGCGCGCATCCAGGTCTCGGCGGCGGCCTCCGGGTCGGCCTCGGCGCGCAGGTCGAGGTGGTGCAGGGTCCAGGGGCGGCCGGGGGTGAGGCGCTGACGGGGCGACGGGTCGGCGTCCTCGGCGCCGCTGTTCTCCGCGCCGGTGTACTCCGCGCCGCTGTTCTCCGCGCCGGTGTTCTCCGCGAGGACGACGGCGGAGAGCGCGTCGGCCTCGTCCACGGTGCGGCGCAGGGCGCTCTCGAACAGTCCGGCGTCGAGCGGGCCGGTGATCTCGACGGCGTCGCCGGTGTTGTAGACCGGGCTGTCGGGGTCGAGCGCCTGGGCGTACCAGATCGCGGCCTGGGTGGCGAGCAGCGGTACGTCGGCTGCGGCGGGGACGGCGACGGGGTCGGACGCGGCCTGGTGGCGACGCATGGTTCTGAAAGCTCCTCGGGTCCGGCGAACGGCACGCCAATTGCCTGGTTAGGTTAGCCTAAGCTATCTACATATTGTCTGGTCAACAGCCTGCCGGTGGGCAGGCCCTGACAGCCCCGGAGGCGCCGATGTCCCCCTTGAACGCGAGCGAGCCCGCGCCCGGTCCGGCGGTCGCCGCCGGACCGGCCGACCCCACGACGAAGGAGGCCGTGCGCGAGCGCGTCCTCGCCCACCGGGAGGAGCTGCTGGCGCTCAGCCGCCGCATCCACGCCCACCCGGAGGTCGCGTTCGAGGAGCACCGGGCCGCCGAGTGGTGCGCCCGACTGCTGCGCGAGCACGGCTACTCCGTCACCCCCGGCACCGCCGGCCTGCCCACCGCGTTCAGTGCGAGCACCGGCAGCGGACCGGTCACCGTCGCGATCGTCTGCGAGTACGACGCCCTGCCCGGCCTCGGCCACGCCTGCGGCCACAACCTCATCGCCGCCGCCGGCCTCGGCGCCGCGCTCGGCCTCGCCCCGTACGCCGACCGGCTCGGGCTCACCGTCCGGGTGATCGGCGCACCGGCCGAGGAGCGCGGCGCCGGAAAGGCCCTGCTGCTGGACGCGGGCGCGTTCGACGGCGTGGACGCCGCGATGATGGTCCACCCCTGCCCGGTGGAGGTCGCCGACTTCCACTCCTTCGCGCTCGGCACTCTCTCCGTCCGCTACACCGGCCGCGCCGCCCACCCCAGCCTCAACCCGCACGAGGGGCGCAACGCCGCCGACGCCCTCACCGTCGCCCAGGTCGCACTCGGGCTGCTGCGGCAGCAACTGCCCCCGCAGTGGCGGGTGCACGGCATCACCACGGCCGCCGGCACGGCGCCCAACCTCATCCCCGACAGCGCCACCGCCGAGTACGAGATCCGGACCTCGGCCGCCGAGGACCTCGCGGAGCTGCGCACCCGGGTCGAGGACTGCTTCCGGGCCGGCGCGCTGGCCACCGGGTGCGAGGTCGAGCTGACCCGGCCGGAGCCGGACTACCTGGACTTCCGCAGCGACACCGGACTGCTCGCGCTGTGGCGGGCCAACGCGGCGGCGGCGGGCCGCCCGGAGCCGGTCGAGAGCGGGCCGTTCGCCTGCACCGACATGGGCAACGTCTCGCACGCCGTCCCCTCCATCCACCCGGTCCTGGACATCACCGGCGGCTCCTGCGGCCCGCACGAGGCCGCGTTCGTCGAGGCCGCCGTCTCGCCGGAGGCGGACCGGGCCGTCCTGGAGGGCGCGGTCGCGCTGGCCTGGACGGCGGCCGACTTCGCGGCGGTGCCGCGCTGACGGCGGGCCGCTGACGACAGGCCGCCGACGGCGGGCGGCGGACAGCGGCCGACGGGCTCGGAAGTCCGTCGGCCGCCGTCCGTCAGGTCCCGGAGGTCAAGTCCCGGAAGTCAGCCGCGCTCCGGCACCAGGTGCACCGGCCCCGGTTCGGGCAGCAGCTCGCCGAGCACCGACGGCGCCGCGCGCAGCGCGGTCACCCCGGCCTCCCGGACCAGCTCCCCGACCTCGCCCGGCCGGTCCGGATCGGCCAGCACCAGCGCCGCCCCGGTCCGCAGGGGCCACAGGAACTCCCACAGCGGCAGCCCCAGTTGCAGCACCCGGTCGCCCGGACCGAGACCGTACACGGACTGCAGCTCACGCACCCGGCGGTCCACCTCGGCGTGGGTCGTCCACACCCCCGCCGGACGCCCGCCCGGCCCGTACGCCCGGCACAGCGGATGCTGCGGGGTCAGCGCCCGCGGCGGGTCGGTGGCCGCCCGCCCGGCCAGCTCGGCGGCGCTCGGCCGCTCCGCGTCCGGCACCCCCTCCCCCAGCACGCACACCGGCGCCGCGTCGGCCAGCAGCCAGGACAGCCGCCCCGGGGCGTCGTCCGGGTCCAGCGGCAGGTACGCCGCACCCGACTTGGCCACCGCCAGCAGCGCCGGCACCAGGTCGGCCGGGCGGGTCAGCGCGAGGCCGACGACGGTGCCGGGGCGGGCGCCCCGGTCCGTCAGGCAGCGGGCCGTCCGGTTGGCCGCGGCGTTCAACTCGCCGTAGCTCACCGGCGCCGCTCCGGCCGGCAGCAGGGCCGGGGCGTCCGGCGTCCGCGCCGCCTGCGCCTCGATCGGCCCGACCACGGTGGTGGCCGGCCACCGCTCCGTTCGCGACGGCCTCGCCACCGCCGTGCCGGACTCCATCAGGACGCGCCCAGCAGTTCGGCCCAGGCCTCGACGGCCGGACGCTCGGCCAGCTGCAGGAACGTCACCTCGGCGCCCTCGGCCCGCCAGCGCTCGGCCAGCGCCATCAGCCGGACCGAGTCCAGGCCCCAGTCGGCCAGGTTCTCGTCCAGCGGGATGTCCGCCGGGTCCTCGCCGAGCAGGTCGGCGACCTCGGCCCGGATTCGCTCCACGGTGAAGGCCATGGCTGTCACTTCCCTTCCACGACGGCGTCGGTGCCGGTGACGACGCCGCAGCGCCCGGCCACCCAGCTGAGCGCGGCGCGGTGCTCGTCCGCGCCGAAGTCGGCGACCGCGTCGGCCACCACGAAGGCCCGGATGTCCCGCATCCAGGCGTCGCAGGCGGTCGCCTGCACCCCGATGTGCGCGTACACGCCGGTGATCACCAGCTCGTCCCGGCCCTGCTCGCGCAGCAGCTCGTCCAGACCGGTCCGGACGAAGGCGCTGTACTTCCACTTGGTGAGCAGCAGGTCGCCCTCGGCCGGGGCGACCTCGTCGGCGATCGCCGCCGCCCGCGGGTCGTCCGGGATCCCGGGGCCCCAGAAGTCCTGCTGCAGGCCGCGCTGTTCGGCGCTCTGGCCGCCCGGCTGGGCCGAGTAGACGACGGGCACGCCGTGCTCGGCGGCCCAGGCGCGCAGCCGGCCGATGTTGGCGAACAGTTCGGTGACCGGCGCGGCCGAGGTGTCGAAGGCGCCCATGAAGTGGTTCTGCAGGTCGTGCACCAGCAGCACGGCGCGGGACGGGTCGACCGTCCAGTCGACCCGGTTGGCCGGCAGCTCGGCGGCGGCGGGCATCGGATAGGAGGGGATGCGGGGCAGGCCCACGGCGGTGCGTCCTTAACGTGTAGGGGGGATCCAGGAGTCCGGAGGCTCAGGAGGAGGTGAGGGAGGCGGCGATGGCGGCGCGCAGGTCCTTCTTGCTGACCTTGCCGATGCCGGTGGCGGGGAAGGCGTCGACGAACTCGACCCGGTCCGGCACCTTGAAGTCGGCCAGTCCGCGCTGCCGCACGAAGCGCTTCAGCTCCTTCGGCGGCTGCGCGCGGTGCTCCTCGCGCAGGACGACGTAGGCGCAGGTGCGCTCGCCGAGGTAAGGGTCGGGCATCGAGACCACCGCCGCGTCGTGCACGGCCGGGTGGGCCAGCAGGTGGTTCTCGATCTCCTCGGCGGCGACCTTCTCGCCGCCCCGGTTGATCTGGTCCTTGGCCCGGCCCTCGACCACCAGGTGGCCGGTGCCGGTGCGGCGGACGAGGTCACCGGTGCGGTAGAAGCCGTCCGCGGTGAAGGAGGCGGCGTTGTGCTCGGGCGCGTTCCAGTAGCCGCGGATGGTGTACGGGCCGCGGGTGAGCAGGTGGCCGGTGGTGCCGTCGGGCAGGTCGCGGTCCTCGTCGTCGACCACCCGCACCTCGTCGTCCGGGGAGATCGGCCGGCCCTGGGTGGTGACGATCACCTCCTCCGGGTCGTCCAGCCGGGTGTAGTTGACCAGGCCCTCGGCCATCCCGAACACCTGCTGGAGGGTGCAGCCCAGCACCGGGCGCACCCGCCGGGCCGCCTCCTCGCTGAACTTGGCACCGCCGACGAGCAGCACCTCCAGGGTCTCCAGGCCGGTGCGCCCGCCGGCCTCGCGGAGCCGCTCGGCGGAGTCCAGCCAGAGCAGGGCCAGCGGCGGCACCAGGCCGGTGATGGTCACGCCCTCGCGCTCGATCAGCGGGAACGCCGTCTCCGGGCTCGGCTGCGGGCAGAGCACCACCCGGCCGCCCGCGTACAGCGTGCCGAGCGAACCCGGCGAGCTGAGCGGGAAGTTGTGCGCGGCGGGCAGCACCACGAGGTAGACGCTGTGCTCGTCCTGGCCGCAGAGTTCGACCGAGCCGCGCAGGGAGTAGATGTAGTCGTCGTGGGTGCGCGGGATGAGCTTGGGCACCCCGGTGCTGCCCCCGGACAGCTGGAGGAAGGCCACGTCCCCGGGCTGCGGCTCGTCACCGGGTCCTTCGGCCGCCCCGGCCGGGTCGACCGGGACCTCGGCCAGCGGAGTGTGCTCCCCGGCGTCCCCGCCCACCACCAGGACGTGCCGCAGCGAGGGCGTCTCCGCCTTCACCCTGCTTGCCAGTTCGCGGTAGTCGAAGCCGCCCTCGACGGCCGGGACCACGTAGCCGACCGCGCCGGTGAAGGAGCAGAAGTAGGAGATCTCGGTGTACCGGTGCGCGGGCAGCGCGAAGACCGGCAGTGCGCCGACCCGGAACAGCCCGAAGACCAGCTCGAAGAACTCGGCGACATTGGGGAGCTGGACCACCACCCGGTCGCCCCGGCGGATGCCCCGGGCGCGCAGTCCGGCGGCCATCCGGTCGGCCCGCAGGTCGAGTTCGGCGTACGTCCAGCGACGGGTCGGGTCGTCACCGGTACCGCCGGCCGGGTCGACGATCGCGATCCGGTCGGGGTGGGCGGCCGCGCGCTCGCGCAGCATCGAGCCGAAGGTCTCGCCGCGCCAGTGGCCGTCGGCCCGGTAGCGCGCGGCGAACTCGGCCGGGTACGGGGCGAATCCGGCCAGCACCTCGGCCAGCGGGTGGTGCGGATCGGTCACGGCGGAGGCTCCCGGGGCGGTCGGGTCGGTCACTGCGGAAGCTCCCGGGGTGGTCGGGTCGGTCACTGCGGCACCCCGGCGGCGTCCAGGAAGGTGCGGAACTTGGCGCTGGTCTCGGCGAGTTCGGACTCCGGCCGGGACTCGGCGACCACACCGGCACCGGCGAACACCCGCAGCGTCCGCTCGTCGGCCTCGGCGCAGCGCAGGGTGACCACCCACTCGCCGTCGCCGTCCGCGTCGCCCCAGCCGACCATGCCCGTGTACAGGCCGCGGTCGAAGGGCTCGATCCCCCGGATCGCCTCGCGGGCGAGCGGGGTCGGGCTGCCGCAGACCGCCGGGGTCGGGTGCATGGCGACGGCCAGCTCCAGGGCGGAGACGGCCGGGTCGACCAGTTCGCCGGTGATGGTGGTGGCCAGGTGCCACATCGCGGCGGTGCGCACCAGGGTGGGGCGGGCCGGCACGACCAGGTCGCGGCAGTACGGCGCGAGCGCGGCGTGGATCGCGTCCACGACGAAGGCGTGCTCCTGGAGGTCCTTGGGCGACTCCAGCAGCGCGGCGGCGCGGCGGACGTCCTCGCCGAGGTCGGCGCTGCGCGGCACCGAGCCGGCCAGCGGGTTGGCGACCACGGCGGTGCCGCTGCGCGAGAGCAGCAGTTCGGGACTGGCGCCGATGAGGGTGCGGCCGCCGCCGGCGGGGACGGCGAAGGTGTAGCCGCCGGGGTCGCGGCGACCGAGGCGCTGGAGGATCGCGGGCAGGTCGAGCGGGCGGTCGGCGTGCAGCTCCAGGGTCCGGGAGAGCACGACCTTGCTCAGCTCGCCGTCGGCCCGGAGCAGTTCCACGGCCTCGGCGACGCCGGCCCCGTACGCCTCGGGCGCGGGCACCGGGCGGACGTCCCAGTCGATCCGGTCGGCGGCCGGGGCGGGCAGCGCGATCAGCGGGTCGTCGCGCAGCGCGCCGCAGGTGCGGAGCGTCGCGGGGACGGCGAGCTCGGCCCGGCTGTCGTGGTCGAACGCCACCGCGCCCACCACCAGCGGGTGTTCGACGCCGTCCCGGCGGGCCCGGGCGAGGGTCTCGGCGACCCGGTCGACCAGCGGGCGCCCGTCCTGGGGCACCCGGGCGTGCACGCCCTCGGCGAGCAGCGTGCGGGTCGGGGAGGCGAAGAACGCCTCGTCGGCCGCGGCCCGATACTGGCCCAGCAGCCCGCTGGCCGCGCCGATGACGGTGTGGTCCGTCCCGACGGGGGCGTGATGCACCGTGGTCACCTGGAATCTCCCAGTCTGCGAGTGGTCGCCGGACGCTGCTCGTCGCGGCGGTCGGCGGTGGTCTGGTCCGGGGCGCGCCCCGGTGGGGGTGCGGTCCCGGTGGGGCACCGGGCCCCGGGTGCTGCTCGCCCCGGGGCGGGGCCGTCGTGGTGCGTGCTGTCGTGCTGGAGGCGTGCCGGATCCGGGTCGGAGGCGCTGCCGGGGCGTCAGGCCCGCAGCGTGGCGCCGCCGTCCACGTACAGGTCGTGCATGGTGATGTGGCGGGCCCGGTCGGAGACCAGGAAGGTCACCGCCTCGGCGATGTCGGCGGGTTGGGCGATCCGGCCGAGCGGGATGCCGACCCGGTAGCTGGTCGGGTCGCCGTCGATGACGCGCCGTTCGGCGGCCGCCGCGTCGTCCTGCCAGAGGCCGCGCTGCATCTCGGTGTCGGTGGAGCCGGGCGAGACGATGTTGCAGCGCACTCCGGAGCGGCCGAGCTCCAGGCCGAGACACCGGGTGTACATGGTGGCCGCCGCCTTGGAGGC
>NZ_JZWY01001033.1:0-4101 GCF_000966955.1 Streptomyces sp. NRRL S-495 | reverse complement strand
CGTTGGAGCCGACGGTGACGATGGCGCCGCCGCCGCGCTCGGCCATCCGCCGGCCGACCGCCCGGGTGGTGTGGAAGACCCCGGTGGTGTTGACCGCGAAGCTGTCGGCCCAGTCCTGGTCGGTGAGCTCCACCGCGGGGGCGACACGCAGGATTCCCGCGACGTTCACCAGGATGCCGATCGGGCCGAGTTGGCTCTCCATCAGCTCGACGGTGGATTCGACCGCCGCCGCGTCGGAGACGTCCAGCAGGTAGGGGTGGACGGGGCCGCCGGAGGCTCCGCCCCCGGGGGCGGACTCGATCGGACGCTCCGACAGCTCGTCCGACAGCTCGTCCGCGAGCTCGGCGAGCGGACCGGGGTTGCGGTCGACCGCCGCGACAACGGCGCCGGCGGCGACGAGTGCGCGCGTCACCGCCGCGCCTATCCCCTGCCCGGCGCCGGTGACCATCGCGACGGCGCCCGCGAGTTCGGACTGCTGCACTGAAAATCCCCTCCGACCAGCAACATTAGGCAAGCCTAACCTAACACAATTGTTCGGACTCTCCGAGGGGTCCCGCCGGTACGGATCGACTCTGCGGGGTCGTCAATTGCGGGCGCCCGGAAGCCCGGGGGGCATCCGTCGACCGGCAGCCGACCCGGGGGCCGACCCACGAGCGAATGTAGACGCAACGTTGCGTCCAGTGTTAGCGTCGAAGCGTTGGACCGAGACGCAACGTTGCGTCCATCTTTCGGCTCCGACGGCGCGGGCCATGACCGACGGCCCCGACGCGCCCTCCTCCCACCGTCACCCCCGAGGAGCACCCATGCCCTCCGCCCCGCCCCGGCGCCCCGGCGGCCCGCTCGCCCCGGCCGCCGTCGCCCTCGCCTTCTGGGTCACCATGGCCGGAACCACCGTCCCGACCCCGCTCTACCCGCTCTACCAGCGCGCCTTCGGCTTCTCGACCTTCACCGTCACGGTGATCTTCGCCGTCTACGCGCTCGGCGTCGTCGCCGGTCTGCTGACCCTCGGCCGCCTCTCCGACCGGATCGGCCGACGCCCCGTGATCCTGGCCGCCCTACTGCTGGCCGCGGCCGCCGCCACCCTGTTCGAACTCGCCGACTCGCTGCCCTGGCTGCTCGCCGCCCGGGTCCTCTCCGGCTTCGGCGCCGCCCTCGTCACCGGCGCCGCCACCGCCGCCCTGCTCGACCTCGCCCCGCCGGAGCGCCGACTGCGCGCCCAGACCGTCGCCCTGGCCGCCAACATGGGCGGACTGGCCGGCGGCACCCTGTTCGCCGGCGTTCTCGCCGAATGGGCCGGCTCCCCGCTGCGCCTGCCCTGGACGGTGACGCTCGTCCTCACCGGCGCCGCCCTGCTCGGACTGCTCGCCGTCCCCGAGACGGTGCCCGCCGAGGTCCGCCGCGCGGGCCGGTCCGGCTCCCCGACCGGGAGCACCCTTCGGTTCTCTCCGACCGGGAGCACCCTTCGGTTCCGGCCTCGGTTGCGGCCACTGCACGTCCCGCCCGGCATCCGCCCCGCGTTCCTGCGCGCCGCGCTCGCCGGCGGGGCCGGATTCGCCGTCACCGGCGTGCTGACCGCCGTCAGCGGACTCTTCCTGGCCACCGTGCTCGGCCTGCACAACCACGCGCTCACCGGGCTCGTGGTCGCCCTGGCCTTCCTCTCCACCGCCGTCGGACAGTTGCTCGTCCGCGTGCTGCCACCGGCCCGCGCCCTGCCGCTGGCCTGCGCCGGACTGGTCCTGGCCGCCGCGCTGGTGGCCGGCGCCCTGCTCGGCGGGACGCTGCCGCCGCTGCTGCTCGGCGCCTGCGTCAACGGCCTCGCCACCGGCACCGCCATCGGCACCGGACTCGGCACCGTCAACGGCGGGGTGGAGCCGCACCGGCGCGGCGAGGCGGTGTCGGCGTTCTTCGCCGTGCTGTTCACGATGCTCTCGGTGCCAGTGATCGGGGTCGGCGTACTCGTCCGGGCGACCGGGCTGCGCACCGCCGGGGTCGGCTTCAGCGCGGCGGTCGCCGTCCTGGCCCTCGCCGTCGCCGCCGGGCTGGTCCGCCGACCGCGGCACGGAGCGTCGCCGGTGCCGACGGCGGCGGAACCCGCAGCGGTACCGGCAGCGGCACCCGCAGCGACACCGGCCGCCGCCCGTCCCGGGAAGGCGTGAGAGGATGGCCGCGACCGTCGTCAACGGCCAGCAGCCGCCCCCGGACAAGGACCACACCGCCATCGCCGCCCAGCCCAGCCCCGCCACCGGAAGCCGGTCCGGCGCGAGCCGCGCCGCCGGTGACCGCGCCATCGGCGGCCGTGCCGCCGGTGCCGCGCGCGCGGCCGAGGCGGGCGGGAGCGCGAAGAAGACCGACGCGGCGAGCACCGGAGCCGGCGGTCGGCGCAGCGAGGCCGCACGGCTGGCGGTGCTGAACGCCGCCGACGACCTCCTGGTCGAGCAGGGCTTCGAGGGCCTGACCATCGAGGGCATCGCGGCCGCCGCCGGGGTCGCCAAGCAGACCATCTACCGCTGGTGGAAGTCGAAGGTGGACATCCTCTTCGACAACCTCGTCCTGGACGCCGCCACCGGTCTCGCCTGGCCCGCCGAGACACCCGCCGACCCGGCCGATCTGCGCGCCTACCTCCACCGGTTCGCGGAGTTCCTCGGTGCGGCACCGGCCGGCAAGGTCCTCCAGGCGCTCCTCGGCCATGCCCAACTGGACGCCAGGACGGCCGAGTTGCTGCACGGCGGCTTCCTGGACGCGCTGCGTGCCCGGGACGTCGAGCACACCCGCGCCTGCCTCGGGGCCGGCACCGACGAGGCCGGCGCCGACGAGGCCGCCGTACTGCTGGACGCGCTGCTCGCCCCGCTCTACCACCGCGCCCTGGTGCTGCGCCGCCCGCTGGACCCCGCGTTCGTCGACGCGCTGCTCGACCAGCACCTGCCGCGCTGAGCCCCACCCCTTCCCGCTTCTCCCCACTTCTCCCCACCGCGCCGCACCGCGGCACCCCGTGTTCACCTCCGGGGCCGCGCCGGCGCCGTCCGATCCCCTGGAGTCCCCGTGTTCCGTCGCCCCCGGCCGACCCACGACGTGCGGGTCACCGCCGTCACCCCGCTCACTCCCGCCCTCCTCCGGCTCACCCTCGCCGGACCGACCCTGGACACCCTCGCCGTCGAACACGCCACCCAGTGGGTGAAGTTGGCGACCCCCGACGGGCACTCCCGGGCCTACACGATCCGGCACCACCGCCCCGCCGCGCGCGAGGCGGACATCGACATCGTGCTGCACGGCAACGGCCCGCTGTCCCGCTGGGCCGCGACCGCCCGCCCGGGCGACCCGGCCCGGATCGCCGGCCCGCGCGGCCGCCGGCCGTCCTTCGAGGGCGCCGGGCACGTCCTGCTCGCCGCCGACGAGAGCGCCCTTCCCGCCGCGCTCACCATCCTGGAGGAGCTCCCGCCGACCGTGCCGGCGACCCTCTTCGTCGAGGTCGGCGATGCCACCGGGGCCTCCCTGCCGCTGCCCGCCCGGGCCGGTCTGACCACCCACTGGCTGACCCGCCCCCAGGGCCACGCCAAGGGCCGGACCCTCACGGACACCCTGCTCGCGGCCGACATCCCGCCCGGCACCACGGCCTGGCTGGCCGGAGAGTCGCAGGCCGTGGCGACCGTCCGCCGCCACCTGCTGACCGACTGGACCCTGCCCCGCGAACGCGTCCACGGCAAGGGCTACTGGAAGCTCGGCGAGGCGAACCACAAGGACTGACGTTCCGTCAGCCCACTGTTCACGCGGGCTACTTGCCGCTCGGGCCCGCTCCGCCCACCGACAGACGGTGCGGGCCCAGGTAGTAGGACAGGGCCGCCAGTGAGGCACCGTCCGCCACCTCGCCCGCCGTCAGCAGTACGACCACCTCGCGCTCGGTCAGCCACTCCACCCGGCTCGCCTCGGACCGGTCGACCGGCCCGCCGGTCGGCCTCGCCCCGGTGGCGTGGAAGGCGTGGAAGTGCATCGTCGAGATCCCGGACATCGCGTCGAACTCCGTCAACGGCTCGACCGCACCCGGCCGCCAGCCGGTCTCCTCCTCGACCTCGCGGGCGATCGCCTCGGCAGGCCCCTCTCCCGGGT
>NZ_JZWY01001032.1:0-5819 GCF_000966955.1 Streptomyces sp. NRRL S-495 | reverse complement strand
TCTCCTCCTCGACCTCGCGCGCGGCGGCCGCGGCCGGCGCCTCGCCGGGTTCGACCCAGCCGGCGGGCAGTTCCCAGGCCCAGCGGCCGGTGATGAAGCGGTGCCGGTGGAGCATGAGGTAACGGCCCTCGGCGTCGGTCACCACGGCGACGGCGCACTCCTTGGGCATGCGCAGCACATGGTGGTCGACCCGGCCGACGCCGGGGATGTCGACATCGTCCAGCCAGAGTTCCACCCAGGGCGAGCCGTACACCTGGCGCCGCCCGTGCACCGTCCACTCGGTCACTGCCGCTCCCTCACTGCCGCTGCGTCACTGCCGCCCCGTCGGCGCTCAGCGCGAGGCGGTCGGGGCGGGCGCGGCACTCCGCGCAGCCGGCCCGGTCGTGCGCGCGGACGCGGGCGGGGACGTGGACGGAGACGCAGGCGCGGACGCGGGCCCGGCCGCGGCCCCCGGGGCAGGGGCGAGGTTGGTGCAGCCCCGGAGCCCCTCCCGGCGCTTGAGCGCGGCGGTGGCGGCGGCGCCGGCCTGCGGCACCGGCACGCCCTTGTCGTCGATGGTCGCCGGCGCGAACGCCTCGCCGAGCACCTTGCCGTCCGGGCCCAGGGTCAGGGTGGTGACGCCGGTCTCGTTGGAGTTGGCGTAGTTGGAGGTGCCGTACCAGAGGAAGTTGCCGAAGCCGTACCCGATGTAGGTGGAGCCGAGCATGCCCGAGCCGACCATGGTGTGCGCGTGCGTGCCGACCACGGCGGTCGCGCCCGCGGCGGCGAGCCTCTTGGCGATGCCGGTCTGGGCGCCGGTCGGACAGGCCTTGCCCTCCTCGCCCCAGTGCAGGTAGACCAGCACCACCGGCGCCTGCTTCTTCGCCTCCTCGACCGCCTTGACGACCGCGGCCTGGTCCAGCGCCGAGGCGATGCCGGGCTTGTTCGCCCCGGCGCGCCACTTCTGGTTGGTGAGGTCCTCGACCTGGCTGGCGGCGACCACCGCGACCTTCACCCCGCGCACGGTGGTGACGTACGGGGCGTACGCCTCCTGGGAGTTGCGGCCGAAGCCGACGATCGGGAGCGGCGAGGAGGCCTTGGCCGCGAGGGTGTCGGCGAGACCGTCGGCGCCGAAGTCGACGGCGTGGTTGTTGGCGAGCGAGACGACATCGACGCCGGAGTCCTTGAGCGCCGTGAGCGCCTTCGGCGAGGTGCGGAAGGTGTAGGTCTTCGGCTCGGGCGCGCCGCGTTCGGTGATCGCGGTCTCCAGGTTGAGCACGGAGAGGTCGGCGGCGGCGAGGCTCTTGGCGATCGGTCCGAGCGCCGTCTCGGGCGGCTGCACGGAGAGCCGGCCCTCGGTGCGGCCCTCGAAGTGGACGTCCCCGGCGAACGCCACCGTGATGCTGCCGTCCGGGCGGGGCGCCGCGCCGTCGGCGGAGGTCTGGTCCCCAGGGGCGCCGGACCCGTCGGCGGCGTTCGGCGAGGGCTTCGCGGCAGCGGCGTCGGCGGCGGCCTTGGCGGAGCGGGAGGCCTTGACGGCGGCCGGGTCGGGGTCGTCCGGTCCGCAGGCGGCCACGGGTATCAGCCCGAGCAGCAGTGCGACGGCGGCCGCGGCACGGCGCATGTGTATTCCCCCAAGGGTCGTTCCGGAAGCGGTCAGCCTACGCCACTCCCCCACGCCGCCTCCGCGCCGCGGCCACAGTCCGCGCCGGGCCGCCGGGTGGCGCGCGGAGTGGCAGCGTGGAGGTACGTGGCAGCGTGGAGGTACGGAGGCACCCGGAAGCACCGCGGAAGCCGCCGGGACCGGAGGTGCGGCGGTGGTACTCGGAGGTGCGGGGGACGGCAGGCGAGGCTCGGGGACCGGACGGCAGGTGGTGGGTCATGGCTGACAACGGGAGCACGGACGCCGGGCGGCGGATCGTGGTCGGGATCGACGGTTCGGCGCCGTCCAGGGCGGCGCTGCGCTGGGCGGTCGGGCAGGCGGCGCTGACCGGGGCGACGGTGCACGCGGTGGCCGCGTGGGAGCCCCCCTCGTTCCACGGGTGGCTGGTACCGCTGCCGGACGACGACTTCGAGCGGACGGCCATGCGCACCCTGACCGCCGAGGTGGACGAGGTGATCGGCCGGGAACGGCCGGTGCCGGTGCGGGAGAGCCTGCTGCTCGGGCATCCGGCCGAGGTGCTGCTGGAGCTGGCGGAGGGCGCGGACCTGCTGGTGCTGGGCAGTCGCGGTCGCGGGACCTTCGCCCGGACGCTGCTGGGGTCGGTGAGCACCCGGTGCGCGGCGCACGGGTCGTGCCCGGTGGTGATCGTCCGCGCGGACGGGACCAGCGCCGCGCCGTCCCGGCCCCTCACCGCCGCTGCCGGGGCGGAGGGCGGCGGCGTGGAGCCCCCCGTCCGCACCACCAAGGACTGGCAGCTGAGCCTGCACCTGGTCGAGGAGCGCGACACCACCCGGGTGCACGCCGTGCTGGACGCCGACGGCGCGGTGCTGCACAGCGACGCGTACGCCCGCCGCAATCCGCTCGACGACCCGGCGCCCGCGGTGGGCGACGAGTTCGCGGTCGGCCGGGCGCTGATCGATCTCGGCCACCAGTTGCTCCGTGCGGGCACCCGGCACGCCACCGGGACCGCCGAGGAGTGACATGCTGGCTGCCGGGGGACGACGGTCCACGAACGCCCCCGTCGGCCGACGGCCGACGCTCAATGACTGACGACTGACGACTGACGGACTTCGGACGACGGACAACAGATGACAGATTCTGTCGGCCCACCGCCGGGCCGCCCCGGCGACGGCCGGGCCTCCGACTTCACCCCCGCCGAGCGAGCCCGGGGCCGTGCGCTGCGCCGCGCCCAGCTGCCCTGGGCACTCGGCGCGCGGGCCACCGGCCTGGCGCTGACCCTCGCGCTCGGGCTGACCCCGGCCGGCGCCGGCCTGGTGTCGACGGTCGGCGGCTGGTTCGGCGGCTCCCGGACGGCGGAGGTGCTCGCCGGAACGGCCGCCCTGGTGCTGGTCGGCCGGGCGGCGCAGCTGCCGTTCGGGGCGGGCGCCCGGTCGGTCCGGGCCCGGTTCGGCCTGGTCACCCAGGGCTGGGCCGGCTGGGCGGTGGACGCGCTGCGCGGACTCGCCCTCACCCTGGCGCTCGCCCTGCCGGTGGTCCTCGGCCTGTACGCGCTCACCGGCCGCTCGCCGGAGCGCTGGTGGCTCCCGGCGGCGGGCGCGGCCGCGCTGCTGACCGCCGCGCTCTCCTTCCTCTACCCGCTCCTCGTCGAGCCGGTGTTCAACCGCTTCACGCCGATGGCCCCGGGCCCGCAGCGCGAGGCGCTGCTCGGCCTGGCCGCGCGGGACGGCGTCCGGGTGCGGGACGTCCTGGTAGCGGACGCCTCGCGCCGGACCACGGCGCTGAACGCGTACGTCTCGGGCCTGGGGGCGACCCGGCGGATCGTCGCCTACGACACGCTGCTGACCACCGCCGATCCGCGCGAGGTGGAGCTGGTGGTGGCGCACGAGCTGGGGCACGTCAAGCACCGGGACGTCCTGACCGGGACGGTGCTGGGCGCGGTCGGCGCGGCCGTCGTGGTGGTGCTGCTGGGCCTGGCGTCCGGCTGGGACGCGCTGCTGTCGGCGGCCGGCGCGGCGGACGCGGCCGATCCCCGGTCGCTGCCGCTGCTGGCGGCGGGCGCGGCGCTGCTGGGCGCGCTGTCCGGCCCGGTGCAGTGCGCGGTGAGCCGCCGGGTGGAGGCCAGGGCGGACCGGCACGCGCTCGAACTCACGGGGGACGCGGAGCAGTTCGTCGCGATGCAGCGCAGACTCGCGGTGACCAATGTGTCCGATGTCGACCCGCCGCGGGTGCTTGAGCTACTGTTCGCGACCCATCCGAGCGCCACCCGCCGGATCGCGGCGGCGCGCGCCTGGCAGGCGGGTCGGCCCGGTGCCGCGGAGCGTCCGCCGGGAGCTTCGAGCACACCCAAAACCGTTGTATAATGCAACAAATTGCCCGAGCGGCAGATCCCCCGGCCCCGAGGAGGCAGGTCCCGTGCCCGACCGCGAGACGTCGATCGCGACCATCCAGCGCGAACTGACCGCCTTCGCCCGCCGTGCCCGGCACAAGGCCTCCCAGCTGCACCCCGACCTCTCCCTGGTCACCTACAGCATCCTGGACCTCATCACCGAGCGCGGCGGCTGCCGGGCCGCCGACGTCGCCGCGCACTTCATGCTCGACAAGTCCACGGTCAGCCGCCAGGTCACCGCACTGGAGAAGCTCGGACTGCTGCGCCGCGAGACCGACCCGGAGGACCAGCGCGGCCAGATCCTGCTGGCCACCGAGGCCGGACTCACCCTGCTGCGCGAGGCCAACGAGCAGCGGCGGCTCTCCTTCTCGGCCCGCTTCACCGGCTGGTCGGACGAGGACGTCGCCCGGTTCGCCGACTACCTGGCCCGCTACGGCTCCGAGGACTGACCCGGCCCGGCCGCACCGTCGAGCGCCGACGGCACCGGCTCGGGGTGCGGCGGACCACCCGGACGGTGTACAGAGGAGAGGTGCCACTCCGGCAGCCTTCCCACGAGCGGCGTCCCGGCGGACGGCGTCCCGACCAGTCGCGCCCCGGCGCACGGCACCCGCGCGCGCGGCACCCCGACCACCGGCACCCCGACGACCGGCGCCCTCACGACCGCCGCCGGTCCTGGGCGCCCGACCGCCGAGCGCTGACGGCCGTACCGCTCGCCCTGATCGTGGTGATCACGGTGGTGGACGTGGTCGCCCCACCGGACATCCACCTGGGCCCGCTGCTGATCGTCGCCCCCGCGCTCACCGCGTCCCTGGCCGGTGCCCGGGCCACCACCGTGGTCGCCCTGCTCTCGCTCGCCGCGCTCACCGTCATCGGCATCCTGCGCGACGGTGTCACCACGGCCAACCACGAGACCCAGCTCGGCGCCCTGCTCGCCGTGTCGGCGCTGATCGTCGCCCTGCGGGTGCTGCGCGACCGGCACGAACGCGAGCTGGCACAGGTCCGCTCCGTCTCCGAGGCCGCCCAGCGGGTCCTGCTGCGCCCACTGCCCGAGCGGACCGGGCCGCTGCACCTCGCCTCCTTCTACCTCGCCGCCGAGGCCGAGGCCCAGGTCGGCGGCGACCTCTACGCGGCGGCCCGCACCGCCACCGGCACCCGGCTGCTGGTCGGCGACGTCCGGGGCAAGGGCCTGTCCTCGCTCGGCGACGCGGCCCTGCTGCTGGGCGCCTTCCGGGCGGCCGCGCACCTGTACCCGGACCTGCCCGGCCTGGTCGGCCACCTGGACGGCAGCATCGCCTGGGACCTCGCCCAGCTCGCCGAGCAGCAGCGCGCGCAGCGGGAGGACGGCCTCCGCGACCGGCCGCGCCTGCGCGCGTTCCGCCGCGCCGGTCCGCCCGGTACCCGGCGGACCGGCACCGGGCCGGCCGTCACCGGGCAGTCCGCCAGCGGGCCGACCACCACCGGGCCGACCGACACCGCGGCGGACGACAGCGGCGAGTCGTTCATCACCGCCGTCGTCCTGGACGTCCCCGACGACGGCGCGGTGGTCCGCCTGGTCGACTGCGGCCACCCCCCGCCGCTGCTCCTGCACGGCGACCGGGTCACCGCGCTGGAGCCCCGCCGCACCTCGCCGCCGCTGGGCCTCGGCGAACTGGTCGCGGCGCCGTACGTGGTGGAGGAGTTCCCGTTCCGGCCCGGCGACCGGCTGCTGATCTACACCGACGGTGTGATCGAGGCCCGCGACGCCGAGCGGCGGTTCTACCCCCTGTCCGAGCGGGTCGCCGAACGGACCGCCGCCCACCCCGCCGAAGCTCCGGCCGCCCTGCTGCAGCA
>NZ_JZWY01001031.1:0-1704 GCF_000966955.1 Streptomyces sp. NRRL S-495 | reverse complement strand
CTCGACGACGACGCGGCCATGGTCGTCGTCGAGCGCCTCGGCCGACCCCCGGCCCGGTGAGCGGCCACCTCGGCCGGGTCCTCAGCCGACGGTGAGGACGATCTTGCCCCGGACATGGCCGCGCTCGCTCTCGCGCTGCGCCTCGGCCGCCTCCGCCAGCGGGAGCACCCGGTGCAGCGGGAGGTTGAGGCCGCCCTCGGCGGCGAGGGCGAGCGCGCTCTCCAGCGCCGGGCGGAGGTAGTCGGTCGGCTCGTCGCCGGCGGTGAAGCGGACCCCGTGCTGCGCGGCGCCCGGCGCGTCGGCGATGGTCAGCACGTGCTCCGCGCCGCCCGCCAGCTCGATCGACAGCGGCAGCACGTCCGCCCCGGCCGCGTCCAGCACCCGGTCCACGCCCTCGGGCGCGGCGGCGCGGACCCGCTCGGCCAGCCCCTCCCCGTAGACGACCGGCTCGGCGCCCAGCTCGCGCAGGTACGGGTGGTTGGCCTCGCTCGCGGTGCCGATCACCCGGATCCCCCGGGCCCGGGCGAACTGCACCACCAGCGTGCCCACGCCGCCCGCCGCCCCGTGCACCAGCAGCGTCCGGCCGGGCTCGACGCCCAGCAGGTCGAGCGAGCGCCAGGCGGTCTCGGCGGCCACCGGGAGCGCCGCGGCCACCGTCCAGTCCAGCCCGGCCGGCTTGCGGACCAGCTGGTCCGCCGCCGCCAGGGCGTACTCCGCGTACCCGCCGCCCCAGACCTGCCCGAACACCTCGTCGCCGGGCTGCCACTCGGTGACGTCCGCGCCGACGGCCTCCACGACGCCCGCGATCTCGTAGCCGAGGACGGCCGGGAAGGTGACCGGGAACAGCTCGGTGAGCGAGCCCGAGCGGACCTTGTGGTCGAGCGGGTTGACGCCGACGGCGCGCACGGCCACCCGGACCTGGCCGGGGCCGGGCGCGGGCACCTCGACCACGGCCGGCCGCAGGACGTCCGCGGCGCCGTACTCGGTGATGGCGACGGCCTTCGTCGCGAGGGCGGCGGTGCTGGGGGCGGCGGTGCTGGGGGTGCTGCTCATGGAGGATCTCCACCGTTCTTCCGGACCTGGGGACGCCGGGGCCGGGGCCGCCGCCGTCCTGGTGACGGGCTCCAGCCTGGTACGGCGGACCCGTCCGCCCGGCCGGCCGTTCGGACAGTTCCACCTGGCCGTTCGGCCGGGTGGGCGCGGGCGGGTGCGGACTAGGCTCGGTCGCATGGTCGAGCGCAGCGGTGGGCACAGCAGTGGGCAAAGCGGTGAGCACAGTGGCGGGCACAGCGGCAGTCCCGGCGGCGAGTGGTCCTGGGACGACGCCGAGGGGGTGCTCGCCCTCGCCGCCGAGGTGCTGCGCGCCCCCCGGGTGACGATCCTGCCGAAGCTCTCCGAGGTGCTCGCCGGACTCGTCCCGCACATCGCGGTGGCGCAGCTCAGCGGCGTCTGCACCTACTCGCCCGCGAGTGCCGTCGGCCCCGAGGACCTGTCCGCCGGGATCACCGGCACCGAGCTGGCCCGGCTCGCCCAGGAGGTCACACCCGGCCGCCCCTGGCAGGGCGAGGCCGTGCTCGGCGGGCGCCCGCGCCCGGCGGTCGCGGTGGCGTCGGCCCCGGCCGGGAGCAACGGCGCCCTGCTGGTGCTGGTCCGCGCGGCCGCGACCGGACCGGCCGTCCCGACCGGACGGGCCAACGGCAGGCT
>NZ_JZWY01001030.1:0-2912 GCF_000966955.1 Streptomyces sp. NRRL S-495 | reverse complement strand
CCAACGGCAGGCCGTCCGGGCGCGCACCGGAGCCGCCGGAGTCACCGGCGGCGCTGCCCGAGCGGTCGCTCGGCCTGCTCCAGCAGCTGTGGGAGCTGCTGACCACCCACTCCCACCACCGCGCCGTCGACGCCGCGCCCGCGCAGGCCGCCGCCTCCCGCGCCTCGGCCAGTGCCCGGGCCCGGGCGATCGCCGAACTCAGCGGCGCCCATGCCTCCGCGCTGTCCGCGATCCTCGGGCCGCTGCGGTCCGCCGGCCTGGACGACGCCACCGCCCGGCGCAACGCCACCGAGCTGGCCGTGACCGCCCTGCTCGACCTGCGCAGCGCCGGCGACCTCGACCGCGAGCTGAGCGAGGAGCCGGCCGCCACCGCGTTCGCCCGACTCGCCGACGTGGTGCGGCCGTTGCTGCGGCACAGCCCGGTCCGGCTGGACCTGCTGGCGCCGACCGAGGGGGACCGCTCGGTGCCCACCGACACCGCGCACACCGCCCGCACCACCGTCCGCTCCACCGTGCTCGCCATGCTGGAGCAGGACGGTCTGACCCGGCTGCACGTGAGTTGGCAGTTCGTGGCGGACGGTCTGCGGGCCGTCGTCCGGGACGACGGGCCCGGCCTGCTGACCGCCGACGCGCTGGCCGTCCACCGCACGGCCGACCGGATCGCCGCGCTGGCGGGCCGGTTGACGGTCGAGGCCGTACCGGGCTGGGGCACCACGGTGACGGTCGACCTGCCGCTGCACGCCCCGGCCGGGCCGATCGGCGCGGCCCGGCCGCTGGAGGGCCTGCAGCCCAGGGAGTTGGAGGTCCTGGACGAACTCGCCCGGGGCCGCCGCAACCGGGAGATCGCCGCCGCCCTGCACATCAGCGAGTCGACGGTGAAGTTCCATGTGGCGAACATCCTGGCCAAGTTGGAGGTCGGCTCCCGGGGCGAGGCGGCCGCCCTCGCCCACCGCGCCGGCCTGCCGACGACCCCGGCACCGGGCACGCCGACCGCCCTGCACGCCGCCTCCTGAGCCACCGGGCCCCTTCGAAGGACCCGGCGGCCCGTCGGAACTCTCAGTAGTAGCGGCGCAGTTCGGGCCAGAGCGCGGACCACGGCCGGTGCGGTCCCGGGCAGACCAGGACCGGGGCGTGCTGCTCCTCGTTGCGGACACCGTGGCCGTTGTCGACCCGGGCGACCTGGCGGCAGTCGGTGAAGTACCGCTCCACGTCGGGGGATCCCTCCGGGTGGACGAGCAGCACCGGCCCGTCCAGGCCGTCCGGCGGCGGCCCCCAGTCGGCGAGGCTCATGTGACCCGAGTACGGCGCCGGGAGGCCGAGCGGCGGGCCGTAGTGGGCGAGTGCGCCCGCCTCGCCGTAGTTGACGGCGAACACCACGGCCCGGTCCCGGAGTTCGGGCGGGACGGTGCGCCAGCCCGCGGCGGTGGCCGCGGCGAGTTCGGGCCAGCCGATCTGCTCGCCCTGCTCCCGGTAGATCCAGCTGACGGCCGGGGTCAGCCGGGCCGGGAGGACGGGCAGGGTGATCACCAGGTTGACCGCCGCGCCCAGGGCGAGCGCGCCCACGAAGGACCGGATCCGGCGCGGCCCGGCCGCCGCCAGCCGCCGGGCGACCGGTTCGCAGCCCGCCGCCGTCAGTACGAGCAGCGCGGGCAGCGCGTAGTACGGCTTGCCGCCGCTCGCCAGCACCAGCAGGCACACCAGCGGGTAGGCCACCGCGAAGGGCTTCGCCCAGGCGAGTTCGGCGTCCCGGCGCAGGCGCCGGAAGCCGGCCAGCCAGACGGGCACCAGGACGGGCGACAGGTAGAGGAACTGCATCGGCACGAGGAGCAGCCGGTTCTCCGTGCCGTCCTGGTCGCTGATGCCGCCGGCGACGGTCAGTTCGGGCCAGCCGTGCGCGGCCTGCCACCACAGGCCGGGCAGCGCGACCGCCGCGGCGACGGCCAGGCCCGCCGCCGGCCACCGGCCGCGCAGCACCCCGCGCGGCCCGACCAGCAGCACGGCCAGGAGGAGCGCGGCGGCCAGCAGCAGGACGAGGTCCTTGTTCAGCAGCGCGACCCCGGTGGCCGCGCCGACCGCGAGCCACCAGCGGCCGTCACCGGTGACCAGCGGCCGTCACCGGTGCGCAGCAGGCGCAGGGCGAGCAGGCAGACCAGGAGCCAGGCGCACAGGTCGAAGGTGGCGGTGCTGAGCAGGTGCCCGACCGCGAGCACGAACGCCGAGCAGGCCGCGGCGCCGGCGGCGAGCAGCTGCCCGGCCCGTCCGGCGCCCAACTCCCTGGCCAGCAGGGCCACCAGGACGACGGTGGCGGCACAGAGCAGGGCGGGCACGACCCGCAGGCCCACCGGCCCGTCGCCGGGTCCGCCGCCGAACAGCGCCGTGGACACCCGCCCGAGCAGCGGGGTGAGCGGTGGCTGGTCGACATATCCCCAGGCGGGGCGGCGACCGGCGATCAGGAAGTACAACTCGTCGCGGTGGAAGCCGTATCGGCCCGCTGTCGCGATCTGCAGCGTGGCGGCCCCGGCCGCGACGGCGGCGACCGGCCCCCGGGCGAACGGCTTCGGCGCGAACAACCCCCGTGTGTTCACGAGGGGAGTGTGACAGTCCCGCAGCGGAGGGGGAAGCCGTCGCGGCCGACTTCCCGCAGCGCCCGGGGGCCGGGAGCTCCGGGGTCGCCTCAGGACTCCTTCGGGCGGGTGCGGGCACGCAGGTGGAGGCGTTCGCCCTGCTTGCCGAAGAGGCTCAGGACCTCCACGTCGCCCGCCCCGGTGGAGCCGAACCAGTGCGGGTTCTGGCAGTCGAACTCGGCCGCCTCGCCCGGCGCGAGCACGACGTCGTGCTCGCCGAGGAGCAGCCGGAGGCGGCCGGAGAGCACGTAGAGCCACTCGTGGCCGGTGTGGGTGGCGAGGGTGGGG
>NZ_JZWY01001029.1:0-7221 GCF_000966955.1 Streptomyces sp. NRRL S-495 | reverse complement strand
GGGCGGGGGCGGCGGTGGCCGTGCCGGAGGCGAAGGTGGCGAAGCCGATCGCGGCAACGGCCGCGAGGGCCGCCGCTCTGGTGCGGAGACTGGTCATGGTGGGGTTCGGGATCCTTCCGGACGTGCGGGGCGGCCCGGTGGGGCCGCCGTTCTGACGGCGCGTCAGTCCGTTCCTGTGCGCCGGGCGCCCAGGTTATGGCCGCCGGAACGGCGGGTGGCGGCAGATCGACCGGCAGCTTCCCGGCACCCCCGGTGCCCCACGTGCCCCCGGTGGTGCCCTGTCAGCGCCCCCGGTGCGCCGCGATCAGCCGCGCGTAGTGGTGGCCGCTGGACTTGATGGTGCGGCGCTGGGTCGGGTAGTCGACGTGCACGAGCCCGAAGCGCTTGGCGTACCCGTACGCCCACTCGAAGTTGTCGAGCAGCGACCAGGCGAAGTACCCGGCCAGCGGCGCGCCCCGGTCGACGGCGCGGGCACAGGCGGCGAGGTGGTCGGCCAGGAAGGCGGTCCGCTCCGGGTCGTGGACGCTGCCGTCGGCGGCCACGGAGTCGGCGTACGCCGAGCCGTTCTCGGTGACGTAGATCCGCTCGGCGTCGTACTCCTCGGTGAGCCGGAGCAGCAGCTGCTCCAGACCGGGCGCGTGGACCTCCCAGGGCATCGCGGTGTGTTCCGGGTTGGGGCCGGGCAGTTGGCGGATGTACGGGGCCGGTCCGGTGGGGTCGTCGGCGACGATCTGGCGGAAGTAGTAGTTGAGGCCCAGCCAGTCGAGCGGCGCGGCGATGAGGTCGAGATCCCCGGCCCGCTCCGGCAGGTCGACGCCGTAGACCCGTCGCATGTCCTCGGGGTAACCCCGGCCGTGGATCGGGTCGAGCCACCAGCGGTTGACATGGCCGTCGGCGCGGACGGCGGCGGCGAGGTCGGCCGGCGAACCGGTGGCCGGTTCGATCGGGCTCAGGTTGTTGACGATGCCGATCCGGGCGTCCCGGACGTTCTCGCGCAGCACCTGGACGGCCAGGCCGTGGGCGAGATGCAGGTGGTAGGAGGCGTGGACGGCGGCGGTGAGGTCGGTCAGGCCGGGGGCCATCGCGCCGTCGAGGTGGCCGATCCAGGCCGAGCAGAGCGGTTCGTTGAGCGTCGCCCAGTCGGTGACCCGGTCGCCCAGCCGGGCGGCGACCGCGGCGGTGTACTCGGCGAAGCGCTCGGCGGTGTCCCGCGCGGGCCAGCCGCCGCGGTCCTGCTGGGCCTGCGGGAGGTCCCAGTGGTAGAGGGTCGGGAACGGGCGGATCCCGGCCGCCAGCAGGCCGTCCACCAGCCGGTCGTAGAAGTCCAGGCCGGCCTGGTTGACCCGGTCGTCGGCGAGCGGCACCACGCGTGGCCAGGCGATCGAGAACCGGTAGGCGCCGAGGCCGAGCCGGCCCATCAGCGCGACGTCCTCGGGCCAGCGGTGGTAGTGGTCGCAGGCGGTGTCGCCGGTGTCGCCGCCGGCCACCCGGCCGGGGGTGTGCGCGAAGGTGTCCCAGATCGAGGGGGCGCGCCCGTCGGCGTCCGCCGCGCCCTCGATCTGGTAGGCGGCGGTGGCGGCGCCCCAGAGGAAGTCGTCGGGCAGCGCGTCCAGGGGGGTGCCGGGGTCGGTCATGGCGGGCCTTTCGGGGCGGTGGGGCGGGCGGTGGAGGAGGTGGCGGCGGGCGTCGGAGTGCGGTGCGCGGGTCATTTGACGGCCCCGGCGGTGAGTCCGGCGACCAGGTAGCGCTGGAGCAGCAGGAAGCCGGCCACCACCGGGACGCTGACCACCAGCGAGGCGGCCATCACCTGGTTCCAGTAGACGTCGTTGAGGGTGGCGTAGCCCTGGAGGCCGACGGCCAGGGTGCGGGTCTCCTCGTTGGTGAGCACCGAGGCGAAGAGCACCTCGCCCCAGGCCGTCATGAAGGCGTACACCGCGACCGCGACGATGCCGGGCACCGCCGCCGGGACGATGATCCGCACCAGGGCCCGGACCGGCCCGCAGCCGTCGACCAGCGCGGCCTCGTCCAGGTCGCGCGGAATGGAGTCGAAGTAGCCGACCAGCATCCAGATCGAGAACGGCAGCGAGAAGGTCAGGTAGGTGAGGATCAGACCGCCGCGGCTGCCGTACAGGGCGACCCCGGTGGCGTTGCCGACGTTGACGAGGAGCAGGAAGAGCGGGAGCAGGAACAGGATGCCGGGGAACATCTGGGTGGACAGCACCGTCACCGTGAAGATGCGCCGGCCGCGGAAACGGTAGCGGCTGACCGCGTACGCCGCGACGATCGCGACCAGGACCGAGCAGATCGTCGAACCTCCGGCCACGATCAGGGAGTTGACCAGGTAGCGGCCGAGCGGCACGGTGCGCCAGATGTCCGCGTAGGGGCGCAGGGTCACGGTGCTGGGGATCCAGCGGAACGGTCCCTGGACGTCCTGGAGCGGCTTCAGCGAGCTGCCGAGCATCACCAGGACCGGGACGAGCGTGAAGACGGTGAGCGCGGCGAGCAGGACGCGGCGCAGCCACCGGAACGAGGCGGGCGGGTCGATCACGCGGTGGCGTCCTTCCGGCGCGAGGTGAGCAGCAGGTAGCCGGACGTCACCAGCAGCAGGAACAGCAGCAGCAGAACGGACATCGCCGAACCGGCGCCGAAGTTCCAGGTGACGAAGGAGGATTGGTAGATGTGCACGGAGATCAGGTCGGCCGCGGCGGGGGCCGAGCGGCCGAACAGCAGGTAGGGGGTGTTGAAGTCGTTGAAGGTCCAGAGGAAGAGCACCAGCACCAGGACCTGGTTGACCGGCCGCAGCGAGGGCAGGGTGATCCGGCGGATCTGCTGCCAGACGCCGGCGCCGTCCAGCGCGGCCGCCTCGTAGAGCTCGCGCGGGATGTTCTGCAGCCCGGCGGTGAGGGTCAGGAAGGCGAACGGCCAGCTGCGCCAGACCGAGACGGTGACCAGCGCGGCGAAGCTGTTGTCGCCGAGCAGCCAGAACGGCTTGTCGTCGACCAGGTGGAGCTGGTCGTGCAGCACGTGGTTGATCAGGCCGGTGTCCCGCTGGAACATGAACGACCAGGTGATGACCGCCGCGTAGACCGGCAGTGCGTAGGGCAGCAGGAACACGGCGCGCAGCAGGCCGCGGCCGCGGAAGGCGTCCTGCATCAGCACGGCGGCGGTGGTGCCGATCAGCCAGGCGAGGCCGACGGCGAGCACGGTGAAGGCGCAGGTGACCCAGAAGGAGTGCAGCAGGGCCCGGCCGACCGGGGCGTCGAAGTCCACCGCGGTGCGGAAGTTGGCGAGTCCGGCCCAGGGAGCGGCGGTCCAGTCGCGGATGAAGAACTGGGTGAGCCGCTTGAAGCTCATCACGGTGCCGAGCACCATCGGCACCAGGTGGACGGCGAGTTCGAGCAGCAGGGCGGGTATCAGCAGCAGATAGGGGAGGGCGGTGGTTCCGGCGCGTCGGCGCAGTCGGTCGATTCGGCCTCGGATCACGTCAGTTGGCCGGCATCTGCTGCTGGGCCCGGGTGAGTTCGGAGCGGACGCCGTCCTCGGTGACGGCCTTGCCGGCGGCGGCCGAGGCGAGCAGGTTCTTCACCGCGGTGCCGACCAGGGTCTCGAACTGGCTCTCGGCGGGCACCTGGGGCAGCGGGCGGGCGCTCTGGCCCAGGACGGCGGCCAGGGTGCCGAGTTCGGGGGTGGCGAAGGCGGGGTCGCGCTGGGCGTCGACGACCGGGGGGATGGTGCCGTAGGCCTTGTTGAGCACGGTCTGCTCCTCGGTGCCGGTCATGAAGGCCACGAACTTCAGTGCCCCTTCGGTGTTCCTGGTGGCGCGGAAGACGGCGAGGTTGATCCCGGCGACCATCGAGGTGGTGGCGCGTTCGCCGCTGGCTCCGGCCGGAATCGGGACGGGGGCGACGCCGTAGTCCTCGGCGGCCATGCCGTGGGACTTGAGGTTGGCCCCGGCGGCCTGCCACAGCAGCATGGCGGCCTTGCCGGTGGCGAAGTCGGTGACGGACTGGTTGTTGGCGTACTCGGCGTTGCCCGCGGCGGCGATCCGCTCGGTGCCGAGCAGGTCGACGTACTGCTTGACCGCGGCGACGGCGCCCGGGCTGTCGAAGGCGGGGCGGCCGGAGGGGTCGAAGAAGTCGGCGCCGTGCTGCTTGGCGAGGGTGAAGGCGTGGTGGACGTTCTCGCTGATGTTGCCGCCCTCGACGGCGAGGCCGTAGCGGCCGCCGGTGGTGAGCTTCTTCCCGTCGGCGACCAGTTCCTCCCAGGTGGCCGGCGCGCGGTCGATCCCGGCCTCGGCGAAGAGCTTCTTGTTCCAGTACAGGCCGTAGGCCATCGAGTAGAGCGGGACGGCGGCCGGGTCCTGGCCGGCGGCGCCGGCCGAGGCGAGGGCGGCGGGCAGGAACCGCTCCTTGCCGCCGGTCTTCGCGAGGGTGGCGGCGTCGAAGGGCCGCAGGGCGCCGGTGGCCTGGAGCGAGGCGGACCAGGTGTTGCCGATGTTGAGCACGTCGGGGCCCTGGCCGGAGCCGGCGGCGGCGAGGATCCGGTTGAGCAGGTCCGACCAGGGGATGACCTCCAGTTTCACCTTGATGCCGGTCTGCTGCTCGAACTTCCGCAGCTCGGGTTCCAGCACCTGGCGGTCGTTCTCCAGGCTGGTGCCCTGGTTGGAGGCCCAGTAGGTGAGCGTGCCGGGGCTGCTGTCGCTCCCGCCGCCGGGTGCGGAGCCCCCGCCGCAGGCGGTGGCGGTGAGGACGAGCGCGGCGGCCAGCGCGCTGGCGGCGGCGGCGCGGACGATGGGCATGGAGGGATCCCCTCTCGGGTGAAGTCCGGTGCTGCGATACTTAATTCGAGGCGTGATTTAACGTGTGAGAAAAGCTTCCGTCAAGGGTTCGGACAGCGATAGATTCGGGGCAGGAGGGAGATCCCATGACCGCGCGAGGCAAGAAGACGGTGCGTGACCTGCGCAGAGGCAGCCGGTCCACGCTGCTGCGGCGGCTGTACTTCGACGGGCCGCTCAGCCGCCAGGAGCTCGGCTCGATCACCGGGCTGAGCGCCGGCTCGATCAGCAATGTAACCGGCGAGCTGCTCGCCGACGGCCTGATCGAGGAGTGCGGCTCGGTGGAGTCGGACGGCGGGCGGCCCCGGATCCTGCTCCGGGTCGCCGCCGGCCGGGCCCACCTGGTCGGTGTGGACGTCGGCGAGACCCAGGTCCGGGTCGCGCTGTTCGATCTGGCCAGGACAGAACTGGCCGCCAGTGACCGGCCGTTGGACGACCGGGGCCACGACTCGGGCCATGTGGCGGAGCTGATCCTGGCCGGGCTGGCCGAGGTGCTGGAGCGCACCGGGACCGACCCGGCGACGGTGCTCGGCGTGGGCGTCGGCGTGCCCGGCATCGTCGAGCAGGGGATTGTCGAGCAGGGGGTCGTCGGACGGGGGCTCGTCGCGCGGGGAGGCGGCGCGTCCGGCGTCGGGTCGGACGCCGGGGGCGGTGCGGGTGCCGTGGTGCACGGCCAGACCGTCGGCTGGGACGCGGTCCCGCTCGGCCGGATGCTGCGGGCCGGCACCGATCTGCCGCTGTTCGTCGACAACGGCGCGAAGACCCTCGGCCAGGCGGAGATGTGGTTCGGCGCCGGGCGCGGCGCCCGGCACGCGGTGGTCGCCCTGTTCGGCTCCGGCGTCGGCGCCTGCGTGATCGCCGACGGTGCCCGCTTCCGGGGCGCCACCAGCAGCGCGGGCGAGTGGGGCCACACCAAGGTGCACGTCGGCGGACGGCGCTGCCGGTGCGGCGCGCGCGGCTGCCTGGAGGCGTACGTCGGGGCCGAGGCGCTGGTCGCGCGGTGGGGCGCGGCACCGCCCGGCGGCGGGGAGAAAGCGGGGCTGGCGGCCCTGCTGGCGGCCGCCGGGGCGGGCGATCCGGCCGCGGTCGCCCTGCTCGACGAGGCCGCCGAGTACCTCGGTGCGGCCATCGCCGACCTGGTCAACCTGTTCAACCCGGAGCGGATCGTGATCGGCGGCTGGGCCGGACTGCTGCTCGGCCCCCGGCTGCTGCCCGGGATCCGCGCGGCCGCCACCGAGTACGCTCTGCGCTTCCCGCGCGAGCAGACCGAGATCGTGCTGGGCACGCTCGGTCCGGCGGCGGTCACGGTGGGCGCGGCGACCCTGCCGCTCTCCGACTTCCTGGACTCCGGCGGGGAGTTCCCGCGCCGGGCGGACACCGCGGCGACGGGTGCCGCGGTGACGGGCTCCGGGGTGACGGGTGCTGCGGCACCGGCCGGGCTGTGGGCCTGAGCTGGGATTCTTCGGTAATTCCTTGTCCTGCAAGCAAGTTCACGCCGTGAGGAAAGTCGCCGCGAGGGGTTGACACCCCGGATCGACTGCCCCGAGACTCCCGGTCGGGGGCGCTCCCCGGGCCCGGACCCCGGGCCGGCGGCGCTCCGTCACGCACCAGGTGACCGCCCGCCGCGGCGGGTCCGTGCGCGCACCGGCCGAACCCCGAGCCGGCCGGTGCGCGGACCCGTCGAGCCGTCCCGTCGTTCCCCACCGCCCGGCGCCCAACGGCGTACCGGGCACGGGCCGCGGTGTGCGCCTCCGCCTTCACCCACCCCCACCGCAGGAGCAGCCCATGAGGCTCACTTCAGCACGCCCGCGTCGCGGGGGGCCGGCCGCCAGGCTCGGTCTCGCCCTGCTCGCGGCCACCACCCTCGCCCTGCCGGGACCGGCCGCCCTCGCGGCCCCCGCCACCGGCGCGTCCAGCGCCGCCGCCCCCGCAGCCCCGCAGCCGCCGCCCCTGCCGCCGCCGACTGCGGTGCCGCGGACGCCGCGCGGGGCCGCCCGGCCAGCGCCTCCTCCACCGAGAACGCGGGCCTGTCCGCCGCCAACGCCGTCGACGGCGACCCCGGCACCCGCTGGTCCTCCGCCTTCGCCGACCCGCAGTGGCTGCAGGTCGACCTCGGCTCGGTGCGGCAGCTGTGCCGGGTCGAACTCGCCTGGGAGGCGGCGTACGGCCGCGCCTACCAGATCCAGTCCTCCGACGACGGCGTCACCTGGCGGACCCTCTACGCCACCGCGAACGGCACCGGCGGCACCGAGACCCTCGCCGTCTCCGGCAGCGGCCGCTACGTCCGGCTCAACGGCCTGGCCCGGGGCACCGCCTGGGGCTACTCGCTCTGGGAGCTGCGGGTCGCCGCCTCCGACGGCCCGACCGTGCCGCCGGTGCAGGGCGGC
>NZ_JZWY01001028.1:0-331 GCF_000966955.1 Streptomyces sp. NRRL S-495 | reverse complement strand
CGGTGCAGGGCGGCGGGGACCTCGGCCCCAATGTGCTGGTCTTCGACCCCGGCACGCCCGGCATCCAGGCCAAGCTGGACGAGGTGTTCCGCAAGCAGGAGTCCAACCAGTTCGGCCCCGAGCGGTACGCGCTGCTGTTCAAGCCGGGCACCTACCAGAACCTCAACGCCCAACTCGGCTTCTACACCTCGATCGCGGGCCTCGGCCTCAAGCCCGACGACACCACCTTCAACGGTGATGTGACCGTGGACGCCGGCTGGTTCAACGGCAACGCCACCCAGAACTTCTGGCGCTCCGCCGAGAACCTCGCCCTCAATCCGGTGAACGGCAC
>NZ_JZWY01001027.1:0-2336 GCF_000966955.1 Streptomyces sp. NRRL S-495 | reverse complement strand
CCTCAATCCGGTGAACGGCACCGACCGCTGGGCCGTCGCCCAGGCCGCGCCGTTCCGCCGGATGCACGTCAAGGGCGGGCTCAACCTGGCGCCGAACGGCTACGGTTGGGCCAGCGGCGGCTACATCGCCGACAGCCGGGTGGACGGCCAGATCGGCAACTACTCGCAGCAGCAGTGGTACACCCGGGACAGCGCGATCGGCGGGTTCTCCAACGGAGTCTGGAACCAGGTGTTCTCCGGTGTCCAGGGCGCGCCCGCGCAGAGCTTCCCCAACCCGCCCTACACCACCCTCGACACCACCCCGGTGTCGCGCGAGAAGCCGTTCCTCTACCTGGACGGCAACGACTACCGGGTGTTCGTCCCGGCGAAGCGGACCAACGCCCGGGGCGTCTCCTGGGACGGCACCCCGCAGGGCACCTCGCGGCCGCTGAACCAGTTCTACCTGGTCAAGCCGGGCGCGACGGCGGCCACCATCAACCAGGCGCTGGCGCAGGGCCTGGACCTGCTGTTCACCCCCGGCGTCTACCACGTGGACCGGCCGATCGAGGTGACCCGCCCGGACACCGTGGTGCTCGGCCTCGGCCTGGCCACCGTGGTGCCCGACAACGGGGTGACCGCGATCCGGGTCGCCGACGTGGACGGTGTCCGGCTGGCCGGGCTGCTGGTCGACGCCGGGCCGGTCAACTCGCCGGTGCTGGTGCAGATCGGACCGGACAACGCGGCCGCCGACCACGCCGCCGACCCGACCACCCTCCAGGACGTGTTCGTCCGGGTCGGCGGCGCCGGCGCCGGCTCGGCCACCGCCGGGATCGTGGTCAACAGTGACGACGTGATCGTCGACCACACCTGGATCTGGCGCGCCGACCACGGCGCCGGCGTCGGCTGGACGGTCAACCCCGCCGACTACGGCCTGCTGGTGCGCGGCGACGACGTGCTCGGCACCGGCCTGTTCGTCGAGCACTTCAAGAAGTACGACGTCGAGTGGTCGGGCGAACGCGGCCGGACGATCTTCTTCCAGAACGAGATCGCCTACGACGCCCCGAACCAGGCCGCCGTGCAGAACGGCGCCACCAGGGGCTGGGCCGCCTACAAGGTGGACGACAACGTCACCACCCACGAGGGCTGGGGCCTCGGCAGCTACTGCTACTTCAACGTGGACCCGAGCATCCGGATGGACCACGGCTTCGAGGCCCCGGTCCGCCCCGGGGTGCGGTTCCACGACCTGCTGGTGGTCTCGCTGGGCGGCAACGGCCAGTACGAGCACGTGATCAACGGCACCGGCGGCGCGACCTCCGGCACCTCCACCACCCCGTCCACGGTCACCTCCTTCCCGTAACACCCCTCCCGGACGGCGCCGAGGTGCCTCCCCCGACCGCCGCCCCGGCGGCCCGCGATCCGGCGGGCCGCCGGGGCGGCGCGGCCGGACCCGGGTATCGGGTACCGGGTGCGACAGGTCAGTGCTGGAGGGCGAGGCGCAGCGCGAGGGCGAGGACGACCAGGTTGCCGGTGAGGCCGGTGAGGAGGCGGCCGCGGGGGCCGGTCAGGAGGCGGCGGAGCAGGGCGCCGCCGGTGGCGAGCAGGGCCTGCCAGCTGGCCGAGGCGGCGAAGGCGGCCAGGACGAACACCAGGCCGGGACCGAGGCTGCCGGGAGCGAGGCTGCCGGGGCCGGTGCGGCCGCCGAGCACCAGGGCGCTGAAGTAGACCACGGTGAGCGGGTTGAGGAGGGTCAGGCCGAGCAGCGAGGCGTAGGTGCGCCAGGGGGAGGCGGGCGCCGGGGGCGGGGGGCCGGCCGGGTCCCGGTCCGCCCGGTGGGTGCGGAGGGTGGCGCGCAGCCCGTGCGCGGCGAGGAGCGAGCAGGGGGGCGAGCGTCGCGCCGCCGATCAGCGCGAGCAGGGCGTACAGGCCGTCGGCGGTGGCCACGCCCAGGGCGGCGGCCATGCCCCGGGCCAGCGAGACGCGGGAGGCGAGGGTGACGATCAGGACGGAGATCGCCCCCACCGGCACGGCGATGCCGTAGCCGGCGAGGAGCCCGGAGAGCAGGGCGTCGGTCATGGGGGTTCCGGTTCGCGCGGGGCGGTCGGGGGGTAGTGGCCGGGAGCGTAGTGCGCGGCGGCCGGACCGGGCCACCGGTTTATCGGGACGGACCCGGTGGCCGATCGGCGGGATTCGGTCCGGTGACCGAGTCTGCGGGGGCGTCCGGTGTTGCGCTGGGGAGCGCTCGGGAACGGTCCGAGGAGGAGGGGACGTCGCGATGAGGACGTGGCTGTGGCCGGTCAGGTCGATCGCGCACCCGGTCCGGGCGGCGCTCGCCCGCCGGCAGCCGCGGGCGGCCCGGC
>NZ_JZWY01001026.1:0-5617 GCF_000966955.1 Streptomyces sp. NRRL S-495 | reverse complement strand
GCCCGGCAGCGGTGAGCGCCGCCGCCGGGCCGGACGCTCACCCCTCCGCCGGGGACGCTCAGACCGCCGCCGCGAGCACCACCGGCGTCGGGCCGTCCGGGCGGACGGTGATGCTGTAGACGGCCCCGGCGGGCCGGTCGAGGAAGCGCACCGTGAAGGCGGGCAGCAGGAGTTCGAGCACCGCGACCGACTCGCGGAGCGCGAACTGGGTGCCGAGGCAGGCGCGGGCGCCGAGGCCGAACGGGAGGTAGCCGCCGAGGTGCGCGGGGCGGCTGCCGCCCGGGCCGAAACGGGTCGGGTCGAAGCGCTCGGGGTCGGGCCAGAGCGCCGGGTCGCGGTGGGTGAGGTAGGGGCAGACCAGCAGGTCGGTGCCGGCCTCGACGCGGTGGCCGGCGAGGGTGTCCTCGGTGAGCGCGTGCCGGGGGAGGATCCAGGCGGACGGGTAGAGCCGCAGGGTCTCGGAGACCAGGGCCTGCACCGCCTCGCGCCGTTCGGGCGAGCCCTCGGGGCCGGCGTCGAGGGCCCACCGCCGGGCGCCGGGTTCGCGGTCGAGGAGCAGGTACAGCCAGGTGAGGGTGGTGGCGGTGGTCTCGTGGCCGGCGACGAGCAGGGTGACGAGCTCGTCGCGGATCAGCCGCTCGGTGTACTCGGGGTGCAACTCGGCCGCGTCGAGCAGCACCCGCAGGACGCCGGGGCCGTCGGGGCCGTCCTCGTGGCGGCGGGCGGCGGCGATCGCGGCGTGCGCCACCGCGTCGATCCGGGCCAGGTCCTCGGCGACGGCCGCTCCGGCCTGTTCGCCGTCGGGGAGTTGGGGGAGGGCGGCGACAACGGTGGCGATGCGGTCGAGTTCGCGCTCGGTGGCCTGGTCCAGGGGGTGGCCGGTGAGCGCGCGCCAGATGGTGTCGAGGGCGAAGTGGCGCATCTCCGCGCCGAGGTCGATCTGCTCGCCGGTGCGCGCGTACCCGGCCCAGCGGTCGGCGGCGCGGCGGGCGGCGGCGGCGATCCGCTGCTCGTAGCGGCGCATCCCGGAGCCGGTGAACTGGGCCTGGAGCACCCGCCGTTGCCGCTTCCAGTCCTCGCCGGTCGCGGTCAGCACGCCCTCGCCGGCGAGCATCCGGGCCCGGTGCGAGCGCTTGACGTACCGCTCGGGGTGGCGGCCGAGGACGTGCTGCACGGCCTCGGGGTCGGTGACCAGGACGGTGGGGCGGGGGCCGATCCGGAACGCGGCGACACCGCCGAGGCGCTGCCGGGTACGGGCCAGCAGGTCGATCAGCTCGGCCTCCTCGGTGCGCCACTCCTCGACGGCCTCGGGCGGCAGTTCGGGGACGGGCGGGGCGGCGGCGGGGGAGGGGCCGGGGTTCGCGGCGGTGGTCACGGGGGTGCCTCCTCGGTCGGCGGCGGGCGGCGGTCCGCGCCGACTCTACGTCAGCGTGCGCTCCCGCCATGACCGTCCGGCCACCGTCCGGCCACCGGGCGCCACTCTGCGCCGATCGGGCGGCACTTGGGCGGCAACCAGGCGGCAACCAGGCAGCACCCAGGCAGCACCCGGGCGGCACCCGGGCCGGGATCGCGGGCGCGGCGCTCCGCACATGCGGCGGTGCCGCGGTCCGTCCCCCTCGACGAACCGCGGCACCGCTTTTTCATCCCGTCCCGGAGACGATCCGGTCCGCTCAGATCGGCTGCCAGAGGGCCGGGACGATCGGCGGCTCCCAGCCCACCTGGGCCGTGTGGCCCTGGAGGCACCGGTAGCTGATTCCGTTGTAGGTGACGGTGTCACCTGTCTTGTAGGTGGTGCCCGCGGCCCAGGTGCCGTTGCCCGGGCCGGGGTCGGAGGTGACCACCAGCGAGTAGCTGCTGGAGTGGGAGACCGAACCGGTGCCGGTCACGGTCAGGTTGTACGTCGCGGCGGGGACGGAGGCGGCGACCGAGATGTTCAGGGTCGCGGAGCCGCCCGACTGCACCGAGGCGGGGCTGACGGTGGCCGTCACACCGGCCGGCGCGCCGGAGACCGAGAGGTTCACGGTCTGGGCGGAGCCGGAGGTGGTCTGGGTGTTCACCGTGGCGCTGGCCGACTCGCCCGGCTTGACGCTGCCGGTGGCCGGGTTGACGTTGACCGAGAAGTCGTTGCTCGGCACCGGGCCGCTGCCGACCGAGGTCTTCCACAGCGTGTAGGCGACGCCGTCGGCGCTGCGGTCCAGCACGGTGGCGTTGATGTTGCTGGTGGTGTCGCAGGCGGAGTGGTAGCAGGAGTCGTACGCCCGGTTCGCGGTACCGCCCCACTTGGCCGCCTGGTTGGCGGTCTTGGTGGCGCTGGCGCCCGCGGCGTAGCCCGAGGTCGGGATACCGGCGGACTGGAACGAGGCGTCGTCCGAGCGGCCCTGGCCCTCGACGTTCTCCTCCGGCTGGAGGCCCAGCGAGTCCCAGTAGGCCTTCATCGGCGCCGAGGTGGCGGAGTTGACGTTGTTGATGAAGTAGCCGCCGTTGGGCGAGCCGACCATGTCGAAGTTGTAGTAGCCCTTGATGGCGCTGCGCTGGGTGGAGCTCAGCTGGCCCACGTAGTACTGCGAGCCCTGGAGGCCCTGCTCCTCACCGGTCCACCAGGCGAAGCGCACGTGGCGGGTCATGGTGGGGTTCTGCTGGGCGAGGGCGAGCGCGGTCTCCAGCAGGACGGACGAGCCGGAGCCGTTGTCGTTGATGCCCGGGCCGGCGCTGACGCCGTCCAGGTGCGCGCCGAACATGGTGACCTGGTCGGCGGGGCCGCCCGGCCAGTCGGCGACCAGGTTGTTGCCGCCGTAGGTGCAGGAGCCGCAGGCCTGCTCGCCGACCTGGTAGCCGGCGGCGACCAGCTTGGCCTTCACATAGGCCAGCGACTGGCTGTAACCGGCGGTGCCGGTACGGCGGTTGCCGCCGTTCTGGGAGGCGATGGTGTTGAGCTGGGCCAGGTGCGCCTGCACATTGGCGACGCTGATGTCGGGCGCCTGCCCGGTGGGCCCGCCGCCGCCGACTGTCAGCGTGTACTGCGCGGTGTGGGTGGTCTGGCCGGTGCCGGTGACCGTGATGACGTAGCTGCCCGGCGCGGTGGTGGCGCTGGTGGAGACCGTCATCGTCGCGCTCGACCCGGACTGGATCGAGGACGGGTTGAAGCTGACGCTCGCGCCGCTCGGGGCGCCGGAGGCGGTCAGGTTGACGGTCTGGGCGCCGCCCTGGGTCACCTGGGTGCCGACCGTCGTGGTGGCGGAGGAACCCGGCTGGACGGTGCCGGAGCCCGGGTTGGTCGAGATCGAGAATTCCGGCCCGGTCGGGCCGTCGCACTTCGGGTCACCGGTCTGGGCGGGCACGCTGACCGCGTCCCAGGCCGCCTTGGTGCGGTTGAACAGGTTGCAGGTGGGGTCGAGGCTCTTGGCGGCGGTCAGGGTGGTGGTCCGGTACCTCTTGTAGGTCATGCCGCTGGTCTTGAGCAGCATGCCGCCGTAGAAGACCCGGCCCGCGTCCTTGATGCCGACGCCGGTGACCGTGGAGCTGTTGCAGGTCGGGCTGGTGGGCTTGCCGCCGCCCGGGTTGGAGCCCTCGGCGAGCAGGTAGAACCAGTGGTTCAGCGGGCCGGCGGCCGCGTGCACCTCGGTGCTCGGGATCGAGGAGGAGTAACAGTTGGGGTCGCCGTTGACGAGCGAGGGGTTGGCCATGTTGCGGATCGGGCCGCGGCCGACCAGGTTGATCATCTCGCCGACGGTGTAGTCCGGGTTGTCGTACGGGGAGGGCTGGTTGGCGTAGGCCTCGGTCAGCGCGCCGAAGATGTCGCCGGTGCCCTCGCCCAGGCCGTTCTCGTTGTTGGCGCCGCCGGGGGTGTACTGGTCGATGCCGTGGCCGAACTCGTGGCCGACGACGTCGATCGAGGAGATCCACTCATTGGCGTTGTTGTGGCCGATGGAGACCGAGGAGCCGTCCCAGTAGGCGTTGACGTCGTTGAGACCGACCTTGACCGGCCAGCTGCCCCCGGTACCGTTGTGGCCGTTGCGGCCCAACCAGTCCTTGAGCATGTCCCATTCCTTCTGCGCCGCGAACATGACGTCGCCGCAGCCGGTCTCCTTGCTGGTGGGGCTGCCGTTGCCCCAGGAGTCCGAGGACTTGCTGAACACCTGGCCGGTCGCGTTGTCGGCGCAGCTCAGGCCGGGCCGGCCCGGGTCGCGCAGCGAGTAGCTGCTGCCGGAGCCGGTGGTGCTGATGGTGACCGGCGGCGGGCCGTTCCACTTGCTGTTGATGGTCCCGGCCCGCACGTCGTCGTAGCTGTCGACGACCTCGCCGTTGCGGGCGTCGACGAAGACGTGCAGGGTGCTCGGGGCGCTCGCGGTGCGGCCGGTGAGCACGGTCTCCCAGGCGAGCCGCCCGGCGCCGTCCTTGACCCGGACGACCAGGCGGCGGGACTGCACGCCGTCCACGGTGGCCAGCTTGGTGCGGGCGGTCCGCTCCGCGTTGGCGGCGCTGATCAGGGCGGTGGTGGGCACGCCTATCGCGCCGGTGTTGGCGGACTGGGAGCCGTGCACCCTGCCCTGGCCGTCGGCGATCACGACGGCGTCGCCGCCGACCACCGGCAGGCCCTTGTAGGTGCGCTCGTAGGCGACCGAGTAGAGACCGCCCAGCCAGGGGGTCACGGACTGGCGCTCGTAGGTCTCGCCGGGCCCCTTGGCCAGGGCGTCCAGGCCGGCCGCGGCCGCCTGGTCGGCGGCGTTCACGGCGGCGGCCAGTGCGCTGGGGGGTGTCGGCGCGGCCGCACCCGCGGCGGCGCCGGCCTGTCCGACCGCGGTGGCGGTCAGCATGCCGGCCAGGACGGTCAGGGTGGTCCCCGCCGTCAGCAATCTGCGTTTCATTCCGAGGCTCCTCGAACGTGGGGGTGCTCGACCGCGGACGGTGCGCCGGAGGGGCGCTCACCGCAGGACGCTGGGGGGACTGGTCAGCGGGCGTCCGCGCTCGGGTGCCGGAACACTCACACGCCGTCATGGCACGGTCAACGGGCTGGACGCGCGGAACGGGGGGTTGGCAAGTTCCGTCAAGTACCGCCTGGGTGCGCCAAGAAGCTTTTCGAGCACGGGACCTGACGAGGGAAAAGGCGTCCGGGCAGGTCGGAGCGCTCGGAGAGGTCGAGATCGGTGGCCAGTGAGGTAGAGACCAATAGAGAGGAGAGGTTGAGACCACCGTGTGGAGAGGTTGAGACCAGAGTGCGGAAGTGGTTGAGACCACATCATGTACGGCGGGGGTCCTCGTCCAGTACCGTCCTCCTCAGCGGACCTCTCCCACCGGAGGGCCCGGAACGCACTCGGGAGGGCAGCCCCGTGCACCGCAACCGGGCGGCGACCACGCCCGTCGAGGACCACCTCTGGCAGGCCTTCGGTCTGCGGCTGCGCCAGTGGCGCCGCCGCGCCGGACTGACCCAGGCCCAGCTCGGCGCCGAGATCGGCTACGACCACACCGCCGTCAGCAACCCGCCGCACCAGCCCCCGGATCGCCGACCGCCTCGACGACCTGCTGCAGGCCGGCGGCGAACTGCGCGCCGCCTGCCGCCTCGCCGAGGAGGGCCCCGCCCCGGCCCCGGCCCCAGCCTCCGCCGCCACCGCCGGCACCC
>NZ_JZWY01001025.1:0-2392 GCF_000966955.1 Streptomyces sp. NRRL S-495 | reverse complement strand
GGTCCCGCAAGGACGCCGTCCGCAACCGGGAGGCCGTTCTCGCGGCCGCCGACGCCCTGTTCGCCCGGCGGGAGAACGCCGAGGACGTCACCATGGCCGAGGTCGCGGCGGCGGCCGGCGTCGGCAAGGGCACGCTGTTCCGGGCCTTCGGCGACCGGGCCGGGCTGCTCCGCGCGCTGTACGAGGCCCGGCTCGAACCGCTCGGCGCCGCCGTCGGGACCGGCCCGCCACCGCTCGGGCCGGACGCCCCGCCGGCCGAGCGCGTCCCCGCCCTGCTCGACGCCCTGCTCCGCTTCAAGCTCGACAACCGCGCGCTCGCCCTGGCCCTGGAGGACGGCGACGCCAGTCCGTACCGGACGGAGCACTACGCGCGCTGGCACGCCCTGCTCCGCACGCTGCTGGAGCGGGTCCCGGTCGCGGCCGACAGCGGCTTCACCGCCCACGTCCTGCTCGCCGCGGTCCGGGCCGACCTGGTCGAGCACCTGGCCGGACCGGGCGGCCTGGACCGGGAGGAGCTGCGGGCGCGGCTGGCGGAGCTGGTCGGCACGGTCCTGACGCCGGCTCCGCCGGGGCCGGGGCCCGCCGGGGGCTGATCGACCGGCCGACCGGCTCCGCCGGCCGACCGGTCGATCGGTCGATCCGTACGCGGAAGCGGTGCCGTCGGGGTACTGTCCTCTCCGCGCCCGCCCGCCGAGCAGGGCGGCGGCACCAGCGCGGACCCGGGGGGAACCACCATGCTCGACGTCAGACGGCTCACCATGCTCCAGGCCGTGGCCGAGCACGGCAGCTTCAACCGTGCCGCCGGCGCGCTGCTGCTGACGCCCTCCGCCGTCTCCCAGCAGATCGCGGCCCTCGAACGCGGTCTCGGCACCACCGTGGTGGAGCGCTCGACGCGCGGGGTGCGGCTGACCGAGGCGGGCCGGCTGCTGGTCGACGCCGCCGTCGCGGTGGGCGCCGAACTGCGGCACGCCGAGGAGCGGATCGCGCGCCTCGGCGCGGACCGGCCCCGGCTGACGCTCGTCACCTTCACCAGCGGCGGCCGCCACCTGCTGCCCCCGGTGCTGGCCCGGTTCGCGGCGGCGCACCCGGAGGTCGAACTGCGGATCGTCGAGCGCGAACCGGAGGACAGCCTCCCGATGGTCCGCGACGGCAGCGCCGACCTCGCCCTCGCCTACCACTTCGACGGGCCGCTGCCCGTCGTCCCCGGCGACCGCTCCGGCCTGGAGTGGACGCCGCTGATGACGGACCCGCTGTCCGTCGTCCTGCCCGAGCACCATCCGCTGGCCGGCCGGGACGCCCTCGACCTCTCCGAACTCGCCGACGACCCCTGGGTGCTGGGCTGCACGAAGACCGAGGCCTTCCTGCGCCGCCACGCCCTGCTGGCCGGCTTCGAACTGCGGGTCGCGGGCTCCACCACCGACTACTTCTTCGCCCGTTCGCTGGTCGCCGCCGGCGTCGGCGTCTCCCTCGTCCCGCAGGTCGCGCTCGAACCGCCGCAGCCCGGCACCCGGGTCGTCCCCGTCAACCCGCCGCGTCCCGCCCGGCACTTCGGCCTCGCGCTGCCCCGCCGGCGCCGGCCCCGCCCGTACACCGACGCGCTCGCCGCCCTGCTGCACGCCCGGGCCACGGGCGCCGCCCCCGGCCCGGCCTGATTCCCCGGCCCGTTTCCCGGCCCGAGGGCCCCGATCCGATTTTCGGTCCGGGGCCCCGGTCCGATTCCCCGGCGGCGGCTGCCCCCCGGTCCGGCGGAATTGTCAGTGCCTCCCCATAGAGTTGGAACAACGCCGAGGGGAGCGCCGGAAGGCGCCGGAAAAGGCGTTGGGAAAAGGGGAGAAGAATGTCCACGAACAGGATCGACCACAAGGTCAACCACGTTTCGCTGGTGGTCGACAAGTCCGGCTCGATGCGCCAGCACGAGCAGCAGCTGATCCGGGTCGTGGACGAGTTCGTGAAGGGCCTCCAGGAGGAGTCCGACCGGCTCGGGCACGAGACCCGGATCAGCCTCTACGCCTTCGACCACGAAGTGCACAACCTCGTCTGGGACATGGACGTCAAGCACCTGCCCTCCCTGAAGGGCCTCTACCGGGTCGACAACGGCGCGACGGCGCTGATCGAGGCGGCCGTGAAGTCCGTCGACGATCTGAAGAACATCTGGGAGGGGTACGGGGAGCACTCCTTCCTCCAGGTCGTCGTCACCGACGGGGAGGAGAACGCCTCCGGCTGTTCCGAGAGCGGCAAGATGCACATCCGGATACCGGGCGCCAAGGGCAAGGCCGTGCTGCGGGGTTGGATGGAGCGGATCCACGGGGCCATGGCGGGGCTCCCCGACCACTGGACCTCGGCGATCCTGGTGCCGAATTCCCTGGCCAAGCGCACCGCCCAGGAATACGGG
>NZ_JZWY01001024.1:0-7236 GCF_000966955.1 Streptomyces sp. NRRL S-495 | reverse complement strand
GGTTCCCCGCGGGCAATATCGCGATCTGGGACGCCGACTCCAGCAAGGGCGTCGAGGAGGCGATCGGCACCGTCAAGTCCGCCGCCACGAGCTTCCTGCGCGGCCGGGAAAAGGGCGTGCGGGGCACCAAGAACCTCTTCACCATGGGGCAGGACCTCAGCGCCGCGGACGTCACCGCCGAGCTCGACGCCCTGGACGCGGGTGCGTACGCCCTCGTCCCGGTCGACCGGCAGCTGCCCATCCGCGAGTTCGTCACCGGTGCGGGGCACACCTACCGGACGGGCTGTGCCTTCTACGAGCTGTCCAAGCGGGAGCGGATCCAGGGCGGCAAGCAGCTCGCCGTCGCGGAGAAGGACCCGGCCACCGGCCGGATGACCGGCAAGGTGTTCTCGGGCCCGGCGGCCCGCCGGCTCCTCGGCCTGCCGGATGCGGAGGCCACGGTCAAGCCCGGCGACAACCCCTCCTACACGGTCTTCGTCCAGTCCACCTCCGTCAACCGGAAGTTGGTGCCCGGTACCGAGCTGCTCGTCATGCTGCAGCCGTAGGGGGCAGCGCGGCCCGGCCCGGAGCGGCGGTTCCCCGCCGTCCCGGGCCGGCCGGGACGGCCCGGGGTGCTGTCGGCGATGGGGTTTTCGGCCATCGCTGCGGGTGTTTTTGGTCGCTGGCGGGGCCCGGTCGGGGTGTGGGCCGGTCCGGGTTGCTCGGACAGGTGATCGATGGTTACCTCGGTCCTCGTGACCTCGTTGGTACCAGGTGTCTCATATGGAACTGACGTTCCATCGGTTCATGACAGTTCGTCAGAAGACTTCCGGGGGGAGGGATTCGACCAAGGAGATGGGGTTCCGTCCGCAATTGTCGGCGGATCGGAGCCGGGGCTGGTCGTCCCGGTGGTGGTGGATGAGAAAGACCTCTGTTTCTTCGATCACCCGCTCGACCATGTGCCCGGAATGGTGCTGGTGGCAGGGGTGCTGGACGTCCTCGGGGCCCGGGCACCGGAGTGGGTCGACGCGGACGGTGGCCGGTTGCGGCTCTCGATGAGCTTCGACCGGATGTGTGAGCTGGGTCCCCCGGTGTGGCTGAGCGGCGGTCCGATCGCGGCCGACGACGGGCCGGCCTGGGAGTTGGTGGCGCTGCAGGACGGCGAGGCCGTCAGCCGGGCCTCGATCCGCTTCGGCGGGACGCCGGCCCCGGTCCGAGCCGGGCGGGAGACCGGGGTTCCGGCCGACCCCGCGGTTCCCGCCGATCCGACGCTGGTGCACCGGCACCGGCCGGAGAACGTCCTGCTGGGCGGGGCGGTGCGGGTCGAGCGGGCCGCGGTACTGGTGCCGCCACCGGGCCACCGGTTGGCGGGCGCCGGGGTGCACACCCTGGGCGCGCTGGTCGAGTCGGCCCGGCAGATGGCGACGATGCTGGGCCACACGGCCCACGGGCGGGACCTGGACGCGCAGATGCTCTGGCTCTCGCTGGAGGCGGACCTGCCGACCGGCCTGCCGGTGGAGGTGCCGTTGGAGCTGTGGTGGGAGTTCGCACCGGCGCGCGGGGCGCGCGCGGTGTACCGGTTCGCGGTGGTGGATGCGGAGAGCGGCGAGGGGTACGGCCGGTTGCAGATCGGCGTCCACACCCTCAGCCGCGCGGGTTACTTGAAGCGGAGGTCGGCGAAGTGAGTGGGGCGGAACAGGTGACGGGCACGGGCTCGTCCTGGGCGGTGCGGGCGCCGCAGTTGTTGTTCGTCGTCGCGGTGATCGCGGTGGCCACCGGCTTGGTGGTCCACCTGCGGCACGCGGGCGAAGGGGTGGACCTGGTGGCGGCCGTCCTGGCCGCCTGCTACCTGGCGTGGCTGGCGGTCGAGATCCCGGTGACCTTCCGGACCTCCGGCTCGGCGCCGCGCGAGTCGGCGTCGCTGCTGTTCTACGCGACGGCCCGGATCGCGACCGTGTCCGCGGCCGTGCTGGGGCCGCTGCCCTGGGACGAGTGGTCGCCGCTGCTGTTGCTCCCGGCGGCGGTGTTCGTCGGCGGGGTGGTGCTGCGGCAGGTGGCGATCCGCACGCTGGGGCGGTTCTACTCGCACCACGTGACCCGGCAGACGGACCACCAGGTCGTCACCTGGGGCGTCTACCGGTTCATCCGGCACCCCGCCTACGCGGGAATGCTGTCGGCGCACGTCGGCTTCGTGCTGTTCTTCCTGAACCCGCTGAGCGTGGTGCTGCTGGTCGTGCTCGCCGCCGCGATCACCTTCCGCATCCGCACCGAGGAGCGGATGCTGCTGAACATCCCCGGCTACCGCGACTACGCGGCCGGGCACTCCCGCCTCGTGCCGGGTCTCTGGTGAGCGCCTCCGCCCGCCCGCCGCGGGTCGGGGTGCCGGCGACGCCGGACGAACTGCTCACGACCACGCGTTCGGTGCGGCTGCGGCTGGACCTGTCACGCCCGGTGGACCTCGACCAGGTCCGCGAGTGCGTGGAGATCGCGCTCCAGGCGCCCAACGGCGGCAACACCCAGCGCTGGCACTGGCTGGTGGTGGCCGAGGCCGGGCTGCGCAAGCGGATCGCCGAGGTCTACCGGCGGTCGTTCGAGGCCCGCTACCCGCCGACCGCCGCCGCCGGGGAAGCGGCGGCGGGCGGGGCGTCGTCCGGTGCGGTGTCCGCGGGCGGGGTGTCGGACCGGATGCTGGCCGGCGGCCGGCACCTGGCGGAGCACCTGCACGAGGTGCCGGTGCTGGTGATCCCCTGCCTGGAGCTCGGCAGCCGCCCGCTGACGGCGGCCAACCAGGCGGGGGTGTGGGGCTCGCTCCTCCCCGCCGCCTGGAGCTACATGCTCGCCGCGCGCGCCCGCGGCCTGGGAACGGCGTGGACGACGGTGCACCTGGACGCCGAGCAGGAGGTCGCCGACCTCCTCGGGCTGCCGGGCGACGTGCGCCAGGGGGCCCTGATCCCCACCGCGCACGTGTTGGGGGACGGATTCGGACCGGCGCCGCGCCGGCCGGTGGACAGCGTGCTGCACCTGGACGGCTGGGGCGGCACGGGACGGGGTGGTGGGGGCGCATGACCGAACTCGTGGTGACCGCGGCGACGGACGGCGGCGAGGTGCTGGCCGACGCCGCCCGGGTCGGGAACAAGTTCGCCCGGCAGGAGGTGCTGCGGCGAGCCGGGTTCCGGGTACCGGAGTTCTTCTGCCTGCCCGCCGCCGCCTTCGACGAGGCCCTGGACGCGCTGCGCCCGTCCCTGCCGGCCGAACCGGCCGACGGCGCCGACCGGGCGGAGGTGGAGAGCTGGTGCGCGGCGGCCCGGGAGGCCCTGGGCGGCGCGCGGCTGCCGACGGCGCTGGCCGAGCGGATCCGCAAGGAGTTCGCGGCCGTCGCCGGGCCGGACGGCCTGGTCGCGGTGCGGGCGTGCGTGGTCCCGGTCGACGCCGGTGCCAACGCCGGGGCCGATGACGCTTCCGGTGGTGCCGCCCCGGAGGCCGACGCGGCCGAGGCGATCGGCGAGGACAGCGCGGTCGACCCGTTCGCCGGCATGAGCGACAGCTTCCTCTACGTCGACGAGGACGGCGTCGAGGACGCCGTCCTGCGCTGCTGGGCCTCCGCGTTCAACCCGCAGGCCGTGCGCTACCGGACCCTGCGCGGCCTGGACCCGCTGCGGGCCCGGGTGGCGGTCGGCATCCAGCGGATGGTGCTCGGCAGCCGCTCGTTCGTCGCGTTCACCCGCGACCCGCGCGACGGCGCGGTCCTCCGCGTCGTCGCGGCCGCCTACGGCATCGGCGAGGGCGTCGTCCAGGAGAAGGCGGACATCGACCACTTCTTCCACGACCCGGCCACCGACGAGGTGACCGCGCGGACCGTGCGCACGCAGTGGTCGATGGGACTGCCCGAGGGCGCCGCCGCCGGTTCGCCGGTGCTGCTGCCGGTGGCCGCCGACCTCGCCGACGTCCCGGTGCTGGACGACGACCAGGTGCGCGCGGTGGCCGAGCTGGCCGCGCGGGTGGAGGAACTCTTCGGCGTCCCGCAGGACATCGAGGGCGCCCTCACCGAGGACGGCGTCGTCCACCTGCTCCAGGCCCGCCCGCTGGTCACCGCGCCGCCCTCGGCCACGACCGGCACCGGCGCGGCGACCGGCACCGCGGCGACGGAGGAGCCGGGGAGCGCCCAGGTCTACTGGGGCAACCACAACATCACCGAGAGCTTCCCCGGTGTCTCCGGCGCGCTGACCTTCTCCCAGTCCCGCGAGTTCTACCGCCGCTCCTTCACCGACCTCTACCGGCGGATGGGCGTCCCCGAGTCCTGGGTGCGGGACAACGCCCACCGCCTCGCCCGGATGGTCGGCTACCTGGAGGGCCAGGTCTACTACCGGCTGGACGACTGGCACGCCCTGCACGGGCAGATGCCGATGTTCGAACTCGTGCGCCGCGGCTGGGAGCAGGCGATGGGCATCACCGGCCCCGCCCGCGGCGAGCGCCGCTGGGCCGCCCCGGCCGTCGCCCTGGCACTGCCCCGGCTGGCCTGGCGCAGCGCCCTCCACCCGTGGCAGGTGAAGGGCTTCCTGCGCTGGTGGGACCGGCAGATGGCCGAGGCCGAGACCGTCGGCGACTCGCCGGAGGAGCTGATCGCCTTCTACCGGCGGCTCTGGGAGCGTGCCGGCGAGCGCTGGGGCGTCACCCTGGTGAACGCGTTCATCGCGCTCGTCGTGCTCGGCGCGGGCAGCATCCTGCTGCGCCGCTGGACCGGCGAGGGCCCGCAGGTCCTGGTCGGGCTGATGGGCGGCGGGCGGGAGAACCGCTCGCTGGAGGCGGTGCGCGCGGCCATGGGCCTGGCCGAACTCGTCGGCGCCGTCCCCGAGCTGCGGGCCGCCGTGCTCGACGACGCGAGCGACCCCGAGCAGCTGTGGCGGCAGATCGTCGAGGGCCACCACGGTGCGGCCGTCGGCGACGCCGCGCGCGGTTACGTCGCCCGCTACGGCGACCGCGCGCTGCACGACCTGAAGCTGGAGGAGCCCACACCCCGCCAGCGCCCGTGGACCGTGCTCGCGCTGATCCGCCCGCTGGTGCGCCAGGGCGCGACGGTGGCGGCCAGCCGCGCCGACGAGCAGGCGGCCGCCCGCAAGGCCCGCGAACGACTGCGCGAGGTGCTCCCGAACCCGGCCCGGCGGGCCGTCCTGCTCGGCGTCACCTCCCTCGCCCGCGACCTCGCCCGGATCCGCGAGGACACCCGGTTCTGCCGCACCCAGCTGTTCGGGCTGTCGCGCGACGTGATGTGGCGGCTGGGCGCGGAACTCGCCCGCACCGGCGTCCTGGACGACGCGCTCGACGTCGCCGACCTGACCGTGGAGGAGGTCATCGGCGCCTTCGACGGCACCGGCACCGTGACCGACCTGCGCGCCCTGGTCGCGCTGCGCCGCACGCAGCGCGAGCGCTGGGCGAAGAACCCGCAGCGCCCCGCCCTGCTGGGCACGCCCGCCGGACTGCCGCTCGCCCGGGCGCTGCCGAGGGCGAGCGCGGTGGGCACGGCCGCCGCCGTCGACGACGGGCTGCTGCGGGGCATCGGCTCCAGCGGCGGCGTGGTGCGCGGCCGGGCCAAGGTGGTGCTGGACCCGTCCACCGACCCGGACCTCGCCGCCGGGCGGATCCTGGTCGCGCGGGAGACCGACCCGGGCTGGCTGTTCCTGATGATGTCCGCCACCGGCATGGTCGTCGAACGCGGCACCCTGCTGTCCCACACGGCGATCACCGGTCGGCTGCTCGGCGTCCCCACCGTGGTCGCCGTCCCGGGGGCCACCACGGCGATCCCCGACGGCGCCTGGATCGAGATCGACGGCGCGGCCGGGACGGTGCGGCTGCTGCCGCCGTCCGAACAGCCGGAGGAGCCGGAGGAGCCCGAGGCGCTGGGGGAGTCGGACGGGACCGCCCCGACCGACGGGACCACCCCGACCGACGGAACCGCCACCACCGAGAAGGGCGACAGGACATGACCGACGACCCGGCCCGTTTCCCCTTCCCGCCCGCCGGCGACGTGCGCCCGCCGGACGCGTACCACGGCGTGCTACACGCCCGCGCCCCGCACCCGGTGCAACTCTCCAGCGGGCAGCCCGCCCTGCTGGTCACCCGGCACGAGGACGTCACGGCCGTCCTCGGCGACGACCGCTTCAGCCGGGCCGGCTACACCGAGCTGGCCCGCCCGCTGTTCGCCCGCAAGACCGAGTCCGTCCTGCTGGCCACCGCCGACGCGCCCGACCACACCCGGCGCCGGCGCGCGATCCTCCCGGCGTTCACCGCCCGCCAGGTCCGCCTGCTGCGGCCGCGCCTGGAGGCCCTCGCCGAGGAGCTGCTCGACGACCTGACCGCCGGTGCCACCGGCGGCGAGACCGATCTGGTGGGCGGCTTCACCGTGCCCTTCCCGATGCGGGTCATCTGCGAGGTGCTCGGCGTCCCGGTCGAGGACAGCGCGATGCTGCGCGCGGAGGTGGACATCCTGATGTCCACCTCCGGCCACACCCGGGAGGAGGTCGCCGCCGCCCAGGCGCGAATGGACGAGTACTTCACCGCCCTGGTTTCACCGCCCTGGTCGACGGCAAGCGGCGCGCCGCCGAGGCCGGCACCCCGGCCGACGACCTGCTCACCAGGCTGGCGCTGCGCCCGGACGACGACCCCGACCAGCGGCTGTCCGACCGGGAGGTGGTCTCCCTCGGCTCGGGCATGCTGATGGCCGGCTACGAGACGACCGGCAACTCCTTCGGCATGTGCGTGCTGCTCCTGCTGCGCCACCCCGAGCTGGTGAAGCGCCTGCGCGCGGAGCCCGCGCGGACCCCGGCGGCGGTCGAGGAGATGCTGCGCTTCAGCTCCCTCAACAACACCGGCGGGGCGCCGCACCTGGTGACCGAGGACACCGTGCTGGGCGGCTGCCCGGTGGCGGCCGGGCGGATCGTGGTGCCGCTCACCGACACCGCCAACCGCGACCCGGCCGTCTTCACCGACCCGGACGCCTTCGACCCGGACCGTGCGGACGTGGGCTCCCACCTCGCCTTCGGCTACGGCCGTCATCTGTGCCTGGGTGCCGAACTCGCCCGGGCCGAGCTGCAGATCGGCGTCAACGCGCTGCTGCGCCGCTTCGAGGTGCTGGAACTCGCCGTCGCCGAGGGCGAGTTGGACTGGCGGCGGACGATGTTCATCAACGGCGTCTGGCAGTTGCCGGTCCGCTGGACGGCGGCCGGTGCCGCGGCGGTCCCCGCGGCGGAGGGGCGGCCGGCG
>NZ_JZWY01001022.1:0-2127 GCF_000966955.1 Streptomyces sp. NRRL S-495 | reverse complement strand
GGCGAAGGCGTCCGGGAAGGCGAAGACGGCCGCCACGGCAAAGGCGTCCGGGAAGGCCAAGGCGGCCGGGAAGGACGGTGCCCCCGCACCCGGCCCGCGCCGCCGCACCGTCCGGCTCAGGATCCTGGCCGCCCTGGTGGCGGGCGCCGCCGCCGTGGGCGGAGTGGTCGCCTACCGGACCGTCGGCGCCGAGACCGGGGAACGCCCGGTCACCGTCGACGAGGCCTCCCGGCTGGCCCTGTCGCGGCTCAACCTGTTCCAGGCCAGCCCCGTCATGCTCGCCCTGACCGCCGCCGAGGGCGGCGACGTCACCGTCCGGGTCGAGGGCGTCGTGGACTACCGCGTCCGCCGGGGCGTCGGCCGCTACCAGGTCACCGGCGCCGGCGGCCCGCTCGACCACGGCCTGGTGGTGTGGGACGCCGGCGGCCTCGGGCTCGCCCCCGAACCCGCCGGGGTCGACGGCCCGGCCTGGGCGCAGGCCGAACGCGTCCCCCGGCAGGGCTGGTCCCCCCGCTCCTACACCGCCGACCCGCTGGACGCCGGGCTCCAACTGGTCGTCCAGCTCGGCGCCGACCGGCCCGACAACCCGCTGCTGCTCGCCCAGTCCGGGGCCCGCCGGCTCCGGGGCCCGCCGGCTCGGCGGGGAGCGGCTCGACGGCCGGGACTACGACCGGTTCGCCGGCCCGCGCGCCCAGGGCGCCGCCCCGGACGGCGAGCGCTCGCCGCTGACCTACTGGGTGGACGGCGACGGCGGCCTGCGGCGGGTCACCATGCGGATGCCCGGGCTGGGCACGCCGACCACGGTGGAGTTCTCCGGGCAGGACGGCGGCGCCAAACTGCCCGAAGCCCCCTGGCTCACCGGCTGACCGTGTTACCCCCTTCGGCCTCCCGCCTCACCCCGCCGGGCGCGGCGGGAGCGAGCCGGCGTCCGTCGGCAGCGGGTACGCCGCCGGGTCCACCGGCCCCGGCAGCCCGGTCGCCGGGCGGCCCGGTGCCGCCGGGTCGGCCGAGGACGGCTGCGCGGGCGGGGCCGCCACCTGGCTGAACGGCACCCCCGGCGGTGCCTGCACCGGGGCCGGGCGCCCGGCGGCCAGCGGACCGCGCCCCTGGCCGCCGCAGGCCGCCACTGCCTCCAGCCCGTCCGGACTCTGGGTGCCGGGCCGGTTGCCGGTGAAGCAGTTGCCGGGATCGACCGAGGCGAGCACCAGGTCCGCGCCGTTGCCGTCCACCTGGTTGCCCTCGACCCGGTTGCCGCTCGCCGGATGGCCCGCCGGATCGGTGACGATCACCCCGGCCGCGCGGTTGCCCCGGACGAGGTTGCGCTCCACCCGGTTCGCCGTCCCGCCGCCGATCCCGATCCCGATGCCGAAGCCCCCGTCCGCCTGCTGCGGGGTGTCGGCGGCGTTGTTGTCGACGACCACGTTGCCCGCGATCACCGCGCCGTGCTGCGGCGCCAGTGCCTCCAGGTCGTTGGAGTTCACCGTGACGCCCACCCGGTTCCCGGCCACCCGGTTGCCCAGGATCGACAGGCCGTCCGAGGCGTTGGTCAGCTCGACCCCGACCGCGTTGCGCTCCACGGTGTTGCCGCGCACCAGAGTGTCGCAGGGCTTGCACTGGCCGACGTAGATACCGGAGTCGGCGTGCCCGGAGGCGTAGGAGTCCTCGATCACGCCGCCGCGCGCGTCGAACGCGTAGATGCCGTACAGGCCGTTGTTGTACGCCGTCACCCCGGTCGCCCGGAAGCCCTGCACGGGCGGGAAACGGGCGGTGTCCAGCGGGTCGTACGCCGAGCCGCCGGCGCCGCGCTGCTGCAGCTTCTCGTCGGTGACACCGGTGAACAGCACGCCGTTGGCCAGGTAGTGGTGCACGGTGAGGTTCTCCACCACCGAGCCCGGGCCGGTGACGGTGATGCCGTTGGCCAGCTTGAGGCCGCCGTCGAGCACCACAGCGGAGCGGTCGGTCCCGCGCAGCACCAGGTTGCTCCTGGCGACCCGCACGCTCTCCCGGTAGGTGCCCGGGCCGATCAGCACCGTGTCGCCGTCGCGCGCGACGTCCACGGCCCGCTGGACGGTGGGGAAGTCCTCCGGCACCCGGACCACGTTCCCGGCCGGGTGCTTGGCGTCCCCG
>NZ_JZWY01001021.1:0-2294 GCF_000966955.1 Streptomyces sp. NRRL S-495 | reverse complement strand
GTCCGAACCGCTGGAGGAGCACCCGGTGGTCGTCCCGGCGGCCAGCGCCGCCACCACCACCGCAAGAGTCAACTGACGAACACGAAACGTGATTTGCATAGGACGTGTTCTATCGTCTCCAATAGGGCGCATGCCCACCGAACCGGAGAATGCGCTGGCGGAGAACGCGCTGCCGTCGGACCCGCCCGCCGGTCCGGCCGCGAGCGGCCCCGGGCGGCGCCGGGCACTGCTCGCGGCCGGCGCGGTGCTGGCCGCCGGCCTCGGCGCGACCGTCGCTGAACTGGCCCACGGCGGCCCCTCGGTCGGCGGGTCCACCGGCTCGGGCCGGTCCCCGGCAGGCCCGCCGCCCGTGGAGGCCGCGATCCCCTTCCACGGAGCCCGCCAGTCCGGACTGACGGGACCTCAACTCCCCGCGACCCGGCTGCTCGCCTTCGACCTGCCGCCGAACTCCCCGGCCGCCGACCGGGCGTCCCTGCGCACCCTGCTCGCCGACTGGACCCGCCTCCTCTCCGCCACGGCGGCCGGCACACCGCCGGACCCGCGACTGCGGGGCGACGACGGCCCGCCCCGGACCGCCTCACTGGTCGGCCTCGGCCCGGCCCTCGCCGCCAGGCTGGCCCTCGCCGTCCCCGGCGGACTGACGGAGCCGCCGGCCTTCCCCGGCGACCGCCTCGACCCGGCGCGCGGCGGCGGCGACCTGCTGCTCCAGCTCTCCGCCGCCGACCCCTGGACGCTCGCCGTCCTCACCGAACTCGCCGGTGCGGCCGCCCACTCCGCCGGCGCCGTGCCCCGCTGGTCGCAGTCCGGCTTCCTGCCCCCGACCCGGCCGGGCGCCACCCCGCGCAACCTGTTCGGCTTCAAGGACGGCACCGCCAACCCGGACGAGGACGCCGCCCGGCAGTGGGTCTGGGGCCCGCCCGGCCCGCACGAGAACGCGACCCTCCTGGTCTACCGGCGGATCCGGATGGACACCGCCGCCTTCGCCGCCCTCCCCGCGGAACGGCAGGAGGCCGCGATGGGCCGCCGCGCCGCCGACGGCGCCCCGCTGACCGGCACCGCCGAGCACGACGAGCCCGACCTCTACGCCAAGCACCCGGACGGCGCCTACGTCATCCCGGCCACCGCCCACGTCCGGCTCACCGGCCCCCGCCTCGACGGCGGCGCCCGGATGCTCCGGCGCGGCTACGGCTACGACGACGCCCCGGACGACCGGGGACTGCTGTTCGCCGCCTTCGTGCGCGACACCGCCCAGTTCACCCGCGTCCAGAGCCGCCTCGCCGAGCGCGACGCCCTCAACCCCTTCCTCACCCACACCGCCTCCGCCGTCGCCTACGTCCTCCCCGGCGCACCGGCGGGGACCGTCCTCGGCGCTCAGCTCCTCGACTGACGGTCGGTCACGGGACGGGCCCGGCGGGGATCTCGCCGTTCTCCGGTCGGCGGGCCGCCGGTGCGCCAGGATGTAGGCCGACGAACGCACGTGGCGGGGTTGGGAGTTGTGAGTGAGCGGGGACCAGGAGCAGGCGGCCGGAGCAGTCGCTTCCGACGGTGCGGAGAGCCGGGTGGACAACCGGCTGACCGGCGGCACCGTGCACGGCAACGTCGTCCAGGCCGGCCGGGCCGACATCACCCTGCGGATGTCCGACCCGGCCGCCCCGCCCGCCGTGGCGGTGACCGTCACCCCGCCCCTGGGGCTGCGCGACCCCGGCCGCCCACTGCGCGGCCGCGAGGAGACCCTGGAACGCCTGGAGGCCGAACTCGCCGCCGATCCGGGCGCCGAGGGGCGGCTGCTGGCCCTGTGCGGCATGGGCGGATGCGGCAAGACCGCCATTGCCCTGGAGATCGCCGCCCGCCGGAGCGCCGCCGGCTGCCGGGTGTGGTGGGTCGAGGCGCGCAACGGCCCCGCCCTGGAGGCGGCCCTGCGCGCCGTCGCCCGCCAGGCCGGCGTGACGCAGGAGGAGCTGGAACGCGGTGACACCGCCGACCTGCTCTGGTCCCGGCTGGCCCGTCTGGACACGCCGTGGCTGCTGGTCGTCGACAACGCCGACGACCCCGCCCTGCTCGACGGCCCCGGCGCGCTGAGCGCCGGCACCGGCTGGATCCGGCCCGCCACCGGCCCCGGCGCCGTCCTGGTCACCACCCGCGACAGCACCCGGGCCACCTGGGGCCAGGTCGCCCGGCTCCACCTGCTGCGGCCGCTGACCGGCGGCCGGCTCGACGCCGCCGCCCGGATCCTGCGCGACCACGCCCCCGCGAGCGCCGGCACCGCCGCCGAGGCGCTGTCTCTTATACACATC
>NZ_JZWY01001020.1:0-8537 GCF_000966955.1 Streptomyces sp. NRRL S-495 | reverse complement strand
AGGCGTACGAGCTCGCGGCCCGACTGGGCGGCCTCCCGCTCGCCCTGCGGCTGGCCGGTACCTACCTCGACCAGTCGAACCGGACCCCGCCGCCGTTCCGGGCCCCCGCCACCCCGACCACCTACACCGGCTACCTGCGGGCCTGGGAGGACGGCCTGGACCGGCTGGACCCGGGCCAGGTCCTCGCCCGGACCTGGGCGATGTCCGTCGCCCTGCTCGAACAGCGCGGCCACGGCCACGCCCGCGCCCTGCTCGAACTCCTCGCCGCCTTCGCCGACGCCGACCTCCCGTACACCCACCTCCTCACCCCCGAGCGCCTCGCCGACGCCGGCCCGCTCGCCGTCCTCGACGGCCCCGCGATCTGGCAGCACCTCACGGCCCTCGCGGCGCTCGGCCTGGTCGAGCTGCCCGACGCCGCCCCGGACACACCCCCCGTGCTGAGGATGCACCCGCTGGTCCGCGACGCCTCGCGGACCCCGGACGCCGAGGCCGACGCTGCCCGGCTGCTGATCGCCACGGCGCTCGCTGACGACAGCAGGGAGCCCGAGGACCCGCGGTCCTGGCCGCTGTGGCGGCTGCTCCGCCCGCTCATCCTGGACGCCTTCCAGCGGGCCGACGCCGCGCGGCTCACGGAGGAGGCGCTCCCGAGGCTCAGCGAGGCCGTGAACATGGCCGGTCGTCACCTCATGGTGGAGGGCCTGAACGCCCAGGCCCGCGCGGCCTTCGAGGCCGTCCTCGCCGTCGAACGCGAGCGGGTCGGCGCCACCCACCCCAACGTCCTGCTCACCCGGTACAACCGCGCCCTCGTCCTGCGTGACCTGGGGGAGTCGACGCAGGCCAGGGCGGAGTTGGAGGCTGTGCTTGCCGCCGAGCGCGAGCAGTTCGGGGAGACGCACGTCGACGTCCTGATCACCCGGCACGAACTCGCCTGCGTCCTGTACGTGGAGGGGGACCTGGCGGTGGCCAAGGCGGAGTTCGAGGAGGTCCTGGCGGCCCTGCGGGGAGTGTTGGAAGACACCGCTCCGGAGGTGCTCGCCACCCGGCACGAACTCGCCCGCGTCCTGGGCGACCTGGGGGACCTGGCGGCGGCAAGAGCGGAGTTCGAGGAGATTCTGGCCGTCATGCGGGAGAGTCAGGGCGTTACCCACCCGGCGGCCCTGGCCACCCGGCACGAACTCGCCCGACTGCTGCGCGACCAGGGGGAGTTGGCACCGGCCCGCGCGGAGTTCGAGACGGTCCTCGCCGTCGAACGGGAGCGGCTGGGCGACACGCACCCCAGCACCCTCCTCACCCGGTACAGCCTCGCCCTGGTCCTGCGCGACCAGGGCGAGCTGACGCAGGCCCGCGAGGAGCTGGAGGCGGTCCTCGCCGTCGAGGCCGACCGGCTGGGACCCGACCATCCCGATACGCAGATCACCCGCCGGAGCCTCGACGGCGTCCTGCGGATGCTCGAAGGACGCTAGCCGGTCGGTCGCCCGCGTCTGCGGTCAGCTGCGGAACGGGCCCCGGTCGGCGAAGGCGTGGGCGGCGAAGCGTTCTCCCATCCGGCGGTACGCGGCCGAGGACGGGTGCAGCCCGTCGGGAAGGTCGTCCACATCGGCGGGGCCGAGCAGTTCGCGTCCGTCGAGGTAGTGCAGGTGGGGGTCGCGGGCCCGCCGGGCCGCCACGATCCTCGCCAGCTCGTCCCGGACCACCTGCAGCGACAGCGCCCCGAGGGCCACCTCGGCCGGGTCCCCGAGCGCCGTGATCCTCCCGTCCGGGCCCACCCCGGTCGGGCCCGGACACCCGTCGAGGGCCGGGCAGCTCACCGGTGAGACCACCAGCAGCGGAGTGTCCGGGTGCCCGTCCCGGATCGTGTCCAGGAATCCGTGCACCGCCGGGCCGAAGGTGCGCAGCCGGAAGGTGGCCCGGGCCACGATGTTGACGCCCGTCTCCAGGCTGATCAGGTCCGCGGGCAGGTCGCGGATCGTCCGGGCGACGTAGGGGTCCAGCATGTCGTTGCCCGGCTGGCTGAGGTTGGTCACCTCCGCGACGCCGAGCGACGCCGCCACCACCGGCCAGGTACCGGTGGGGCCGTCGGCTTCGAGGCAGTGGCTGATGGAGCTTCCGTGGTGCACCCACCGGGGCCGGCCGTCGGGCAGGGGCGCCAGGACCTCACCGTCGGCGCGGAGTGCCACCAGTTCGGTGGGAGTCTGCGGCGGCAGCCACAGCTCGACGTTCTTCATCCCGGCCGGCAGGCCGTCGAAACGCGCTGTTGCCGGCTTGCCCGGGACCACCCGCTGCGGGGCTCCCGGGCCCGCCATCCGCACCACATGGCCCAGGGGTGCCCGCTGTCGCCCGACAAGGGCACCGTCCACCCTCAGGTCCAGCATCCCGGTCGGCCGGGGCTCCGGGTCACCGTCGAGCTGCCCGGTGGAGGTGAGCAACTCGAACTCGAGCACCCGTGCGTCGGTGCGGAACACCAACCGCACTCCCGAAGGCATCACCGTCCCCCCGAAGACCGAGGGATCCTGGTACTGCTCCTTGGTCCAGGCCGGCAGCCGGCGCGGCATCACTCCCGCGGGTGTCGCCTCCAGGTCCAGCGCGCCCCGTATCTCGACCGGCCCGCCCACCAGCGGATAGTCCCGCATCGTCACTGTCACCGCTCCTCAGCTCTGCCCGTCCGGCCGGGCAGATGCTCGACCGGATCCGTCGGATCTCTCCCCGACCCTATGCACCGCAGCCGCAGTCGTGGCGACCGGTGGGCCGGCGGCACGTCCCGGTGCGGGGATTCAGCGGGCCACCACCTCGATCCCGTGGACGGCGTTCCGCGCGCCGTCGGGCGGCTGGACGCGGCCCCGGGCGTCGGTGGCGCGGCAGCGGATCAGGTGCCGGCCCGGGGCGAGCGCGCACGGCAGGGTGAACCGCTGCCAGACGGGCTGCGGGCCCCGCGACTCCAGCCGGGCCGGCCGCCAGCCGCCGTCGTCGACGGAGACCTCCACCGCGACGACCGGGTCGAAGCCCCAGGCCCGGCCGGTCACCTGGAACGGCCCGGCCGGGACGGCGTCCCCGTCGCGCGCCCCGACCAGCCTGCTGTTGACCTCGACCTCCCGCACCGGCCGAGCGGCGCCGCCGCCACGCGGGACCCGGGTGTACAGCCGGGTGGTGAAGAGGTGCTCGGGCCGGTGGTCGGCCAGGACGACGCGGGTCAGCCACTTGACCGAGTTGGTGCCGAAGAACCGGGGCACCACCGCGCGCACCGGGAACCCGTGCTCCCTCGGCAGCGGTGCGCCGTTCACGGTGTCGGCGAGCAGTACCTCGGCGCGGGCCAGGTCCAGTGGCAGGTCCTTGAGGTAGGCCACGCCCTGCTCGCCCGCGAACGTGCCCCGGTCGGCGCCCTCCAGCCAGAGGTGACGGGCCTGCGGGCGCACACCCGCCAGGTCCAGCACGGCGGACAGCGGCACCCCGGACCAGGCCAGGTTGGCGACGGCACGGGTCGGCTCGTCGGGGCGGGAGGGGTTGCCGAAGCACTCGTGGAAGGCGGTGAGGTCCGTGCGCGGCAGTCCGCGCAGGGCCGCGAGGTCCAGCCGCAGCGGCCGGTCCACCAGGCCCTCGACGCTCAGGGTCCAGGCGTCGGCGTCGAGTTCGGGCGGCGGCCCGAGGTGGCTGCGGCGGAAGACCTGTCCGACGGGGGTGAGGAAGGCGTCGGGGATGCTCGGATCGATGGGTGCTGCCTGCACGCGGGCTCCGTACGTCGTCGGGCGGCCCGGGAGGACCGGAAGGGCGGAAAGAGCTCCACCCCCGAACGGTCCGTGTACCCCTGCCGCCGCCCGCCGATGCGGAACGGGGCCCGGATACTCTTGCGGGCGGCGGCGCCGAGGGGTGCGCCGGTGGACGGGGCGGGGTGGTGGCCGTGCGCGGACCGCAGGACCGGACGGCGGGCCGAGAGCCTTCGAACGGTGAGGAACTGACGCTCCACGAGCTCGCCCTGCTGGCCGGCGGGGTCTGGCGGGTCGCGGAGACGGCGCTGGCCCGGATGCTCCTGGACGCGAGGGTGGAGATCGACCGGCACGGGACGGTCCGGGTGGTCCGTCCCCGCCCGCGCGACGAGGTGGAGGCCGTGCTGCTCGCCGCGCTGGGCCCGTCCGGCACCGGATGGCTCGGCGCCCCGCGCTCGGCCTTCGGTACCAGCGCGGCGGCCTGCCGCCTGGAGGAGGCCCTGCGCGGCCGGGGCCTGATCGTCGGCGGCACCACCGGCCCCGGCCGGGGCCTGATCGTCGGCGGCACCACCGGCCCCGACCGGGGCCGTCCACTGCTGCTGCCGACCCGGCTGGCCGTCCCGCTGCTGATCCTCCTCGCGGTCGGCACCGCCCGGGGCGCCGCGGCCGCCGGGACGGGAGCCGGCCCCGCCCTCCTGCTCGCCGCCCTGGTACCGCTCCTGGCCGCCTTCGTCCTGAGCCGCTTCGGCACGCCCCCCGACCTGGCCGGCTCCTACTGGCGCCCGGCCGACCTGACCGACCCCTACTGGCGCCCGGCCGCCCGGGTCGAACCCCTGCTCGCCGCCCTCCGCGCCGGCACCCCCCTCCCGCCGGGCTGGCGGCTCTCCCCGGACGCCCTCGCCCCGGCCGGCCGCACCACCTGCGGCGCCCGCCCCCGCCCTCCGCGGCCCCGCCGGAACCCCGCTTGACGACTCCCGGGGGCCGCCGCCCGACGGCGGCGGCCCCGTTCGAGGATCTCCGCCGGTCGGTCAGCCGCTGTGGGCGGGGAGTTCGCTGCCGGCGCCGTCGGGGGCGTCGGGGGAGGCGAGGGCCTGGGTGCCCGCCTGGAGGCGGAGCGTGGTGCGGGCCAGGCGCTCGCCCTGGTAGCGGGCCGCCGCCAGGGTGGAGAGGTCGGGACCGTCCTCGGAGTCGCCGGTCGAGGAGGTGCCGTACGGGTTGCCGCCGGCCGCGAACACGACCGGGTCGGTGTAGCCGGGCGGGACGATCAGTGCGCCCCAGTGGTAGAAGACGTTGGACAGCGACAGGATGGTGGCCTCGGTGCCGCCGTGCCGGTTGTACGCGGCGGTGAAGACCGTCACCGGCTTGTCCGCCAGCAGCCCCTCCTGCCAGAGCCCGCTGGCCTGGTCGATGAACTGCTTGAGCTGCGCCGCCGGCGCGCCGAAGCGCGAGGGTGTGCCGAACGCGTAGGCGTCCGCCCACGCCAGGTCGTCCAGGGTGGCCTCTTCCAAGGACGCGGTGGCGTCGGCGTGCTGCCGCCAGCGCGGATTGCTGTCTATCGCCTTGTCGGGCGCCAGTTCGGCGACGCGCCGCAGCCGGACCTCGGCCCCGGTCGAGGCCGCTCCTTCGACGACCGCCTGCGCGAGCGCGTGCACGGTACCTGTGGCGCTGTAGTGGATGACTGCGACCTTTACGGTCATGTCCCTGTCCCCGCCTGTCAATTGGTGATCGGTTGTGCGGATCATGTTATGGGCACAGCAAGATCACCGGGGTGGGGGCAGGGGGGTGGATTCGGCCGATCGCCGTCCGGCCCGCAGGCCTGAGCGGACTGGCGGCCGGTCGCCGGTTCAGGTGCCGCAGGCCGGGAGCAGCAGCAGGCGCTCGGGGTCGAAGGGCACCCAGGTCGGGGCCTCGCCCCGGCCCAGTGCCCGGACCCGGCACCAGGCCCGGTCGCCGGCCGACGGCCGCCACCAGCCGTTGATCCGGCCCACCGCCCAACTGCCGTCCGTCCGGTTGATCTGGACCGGCTGGTACGCCGGCTCGACCTCGTGCTCCGGCGGCTGCCACCCGGCTCCGTCGGCCGGGCGGCCGTGAGGGTCCGGGTGCGGACGGTCTGCCATGTCTCCCCCTGCTGGCTGCGGCGCGGGTAGTCGCCTTGACTCTACAGCTCTGTAGTAGTTCGTGGGGGTCCCACGGTGAACCCGGTGCACGACGCCGGCCGGACGTGCGGTTGGCTGGCTCACCTGGCCTGCGCGAAGGGGGATGCATGACGGACGGCTGGGGCGCCGCGACACTGCTGGGGCTACTGGTGCTGGTGGGGTCGTCCGTGCAGCGACTCGCGGGCATGGGCTTCGCGCTCGTCTGCGGACCGGCACTGGTCCTGCTGCTGGGGCCGGGTGACGGCGTGACGCTGTCCAACTGCGCGGCCTGCGTCATCAGCGCCATCGGTCTGGCCGGCAGCTGGCGACAGGTCCGGCTGGGCCGGATGCTGCCGCTGATGGCGGCCGCCGCCTTCACCGTCCCGGTCGGCGCCCTGGTCGCGGACCGGGTGCCGCCGCCGACCCTGCTGATCGGCATCGGACTGCTGGTCACCGCGGCGGCCCTGCTGGTGATCCGGGGTGTCCGGGCCTCCTCGCTGCGCGGCGTCCGGGGCGCGGTGGCGGCGGGCGCGGCGAGCGGGTTCATGAACTCCGCCGCCGGTGTCGGCGGCCCGGCCGTGTCGCTCTACGCGGTCAACACGGGCTGGACCGCCCGCGAGTTCGTCCCCAACGCCCAGCTCTACGGAGTGGTCGTCAACATCTTCTCGATCGCCGCCAAGGGAGTCCCGCACCTGGCCGCCCCCGCCTGGTCGACGACAGCGGCCGGCATCGTCCTGGGCGCCGGCGTCGGCCAGGTCCTGTCGGCCCACGTGTCGGAACGCCCTGCCCGGCTCGTGGTGCTGACCCTGGCCCTGGCCGGCGGCCTGGTCACCCTCGGCAAGGGGCTCTGGGAACTCTGACCCCTGGTGGCCCCGGCGGAGGGTGCGGCGCGGGGTGCGCCGGGGCGGGCCGGGCGGGGAGACTGGCCCCGTGCAGATCCGAATCGAAGCCGTCGACCTTCCCGGCCGCTCCTGCCCCGGCGGGCCGGACTCTCCCGATCTCCTCCACCCCGGTGACGCGGCCTCGGCCGCCTGGACGCTGGAGTGCGCGGCGAGTCCGCTGGGCGAGGGCATCGACCTCAAGGGTCCCTATGTCCAGGGGCGGCCCGGGCAGCGCTTCGTCTACCTGGTGTGGGGGAACGTCGACCCGGACGGCGGGTTCACCATGTTCCGGCGGGCGAAGCTCATGTTCGACGGGGTGGACGGGCGGATCCTCGCCGAGGCGGTGGCCGCCGGGCGGCTGGTCGCCCGGCTCGGTCTGACGGACGTCAAGGGGCTGCCGCTGTGCGCTGCGGTCCGTCCGCCCGTGGTGACCTGGTCGGCGGAGAGCGCGGCCGGGGAGGGCGCCGGGGAGGGCGAAGGGTGGGCCTGACCGGCACGGCGGGTTCGGGAGTCTTACGGCGTGCATATACCGGGGTGGGGTATGGTGACCGCCATGTGCAGCCCGGACGCCGAAGCCTCCCCCCACGGGCCCGCCGCCCGTACCGGGGCGGCCGGGCGTCCGTACCGGAACCACCGGCGGTGGACGGGGGCGGCCGTCGTGGTGCTCCTGCTGACGGCTCTCGGGCTGATCGGCCACCACACCCTGCCGGCGGGCGTGATGCCGGCCTCGCACGCTCCTGCCGTCATGGCGCACGGCACGGCGGCACACGCCGCTCCCGTCGGGAGCACCACGGCGCCGGTCGTCAGCGACCCCGTCCGGGCCTGCGCCGAACACCGGGTCTGCTCCTCGACCGTGCCCGCGCGCGGTGCGGCCCTCGCCGCCCCGCCCGCCGCCGCCCTCGCCGCACCCGGACACCCCGACCCGGCGCCGCGCCCGGCGGTCGCCCACCCCGGCCTGCCCTGGCCGGGCGCACCACCCCCCGACCTCGACGTCCTCTCCGTCGCGCGCAAATAGGCGCCCCTCGGCGGCCGGGAGCCGGAACTCCCGCCCCCCGCCGCCGAGCGGCCCCGTCCACCGGCACGGGCGACAGCCGTGCCACCACGCGCACACACCCGAGAGACCTCGATGCCCTCGACGCCCGAGTTCACCGTCAACCGTCGTTCCCTCCTGCTCGCGGGCCTCGGCGCCGCCGGCGCCGGCCTGCTCGCCGCCTGTGCGGACAGCCCCGCGGCACCGCCGCTCGTCGACCCCTCCGGCAGCCCCGTCGCCCTGGCGGAGGCCGCCCGCGGCGGCACCGGCCGGGAGCGTCCCGTGACCGTCACCGCGACGGCCGACACCGTCGACCTGGGTGGCGGGACCACCGCCCGGACCTGGACCTTCGGGGCCCTGCCGGGCACCCCGGTCCGCACCACGGCCGGGGACACCCTGGTCGCCACGCTCAACAACCACCTGCCCGACCCGACCTCCCTCCACTGGCACGGTCTGGCGCTGCGCAACGACATGGACGGCGTGCCCCCGGTCACCATGCGGCCGGTCGCGCCGGGCGGCAGCTTCACCTACCGCTTCGTCACCGACCGACCGGGCACCTACTGGTTCCATCCGCACATCGGGGTCCAGCTCGACCGGGGCCTGTACGCGCCGCTGATCGTCGAGGACCCGAGGGAGCCGCTCGGGTACGACGAGGAGTGGGTGGTGGTGCTGGACGACTGGCTGGACGGCGTCACCGGCACGCCCGACCAGGCCTTCGCGGAGCTCCGCAAGGGGATGGGCGGCGGGGGCGGCTCCGGCGGCCACAACATGGGCGGCCACAGCATGTCCGGCG
>NZ_JZWY01001019.1:0-1673 GCF_000966955.1 Streptomyces sp. NRRL S-495 | reverse complement strand
CGGCGGCAGCAATAGTGGCGGCAACAGCAACAGCAACAGCAACAGCAACAGCAGCGGCAACGCCAACGCCCAGGCCGGCAGCGCCGGGTCGTTCATGCTCATGGGCGCCACCAGCGCGCTGCTCGGCGGCGACGCCGGGGACGTCCGTCACCCGCACCACCTGGTGAACGGCCGGATCGCCGCCGACCCCGAGGTGTACCGGTCGGCGCCGGGCCGGCGGGTGCGGCTGCGGATCGTCAACGCGGGTGCCGACACCGCCTACCGCCTCGCGCTGGGCGGCCACCGGCTGACCGTGACCCACACCGACGGCTACCCGGTCCGCCACGAGGAGGTGGACGCCCTGCTGGTCGGGATGGGCGAGCGCTACGACGTCCTGGTCACCCTCCAGGACGGCGTCTTCCCGCTGACCGCGCTCGCCGAGGGGAAGGACGCCGCCGGACGGGCCCTGGTCCGTACCGGCGCGGGCGAGGCGCCGGCCGCCGCGTTCCGCCCCGCCGAGCTGAACGGCCGGATCCTCGCCGCCACCGATCTGCGGGCGGCGGAGGAGGCCGGGCTGCCGAAGCGGACGCCCGACCGCACCCATCGGATCGAACTGACGGGCGGGATGGCCGAGTACGACTGGGCGTTGAACGGGCGCCCCTTCGACATGGCCGACCCGGCCGCGCGCCCGTTCCTCGTCGGCAGCGGTGAGCGGGTACGGCTGGAGTTCGTCAACCGGACCGACATGTGGCACCCCATGCACCTGCACGGCCACACCTTCCAGGTGGGTGACGACGGCCCGCGCAAGGACACCGTGATCGTGCTGCCCGGGCGGACGGTGGTCTGCGACTTCGAGGCGGACAACCCGGGGCAGTGGATGACGCACTGTCACAACGCCTACCACGGCGAGGCGGGGATGACGGGGCTGCTCGCCTACCGCGCCTGAGCCGGGACGGGGACCGGGTGCTGCCCCCGCAGGAGCAGCACCCGGTCCCCGTGCCCCCGGGGTCAGTCCTGCCGCACCACGATCGTGCACAGGCGCTTGGTGGCCCGGGTGAGCGCGACGTACAGGTCGCGGTCGCCGCCGGGCCGGGCCGAGGCGATCGCGTCGGGATCGAGCACGACGGCCGTGTCGAACTCCAGGCCGCGCGCCTCGGAGGCCGGGACCAGCCGGGCGTACCGGTCCGCGCCCGCCGCCGTCAGCGCGTCCACCGAGCCGTCCGGGCAGACCACGCCGATGAGTTCGCCGGGGTGGGCGGCCGACTGCTCGCGCAGTTCGGCGAGCAGGGTGTCCATCAGCCCGGCGCGCGAGGTGTCGCGGCTGCGGGGCTCCTCGCCGTGCCGGATCGAGCCGATCGGGGCCTGGTCCGGCGCGATCCGGGCCAGCAGCTCGCGGGTGGTGGCGAGGATCTCCTCGGTGGTCCGGTAGCTGACGGTCAGAGTGCGCAGGTCGAACCGGCCCCCGAGGTGCGGGTCCAGTGCCTCGTGCCAGCCGCGCGCGGTGGTGGCCGGGCCGGCCTGGGCGAAGTCGCCGACCAGGGTCATCGACCGGGCCGGGCAGCGGCGCAGCACCGTTCGCCACTGGAGCGCGGTGAACTCCTGCGCCTCGTCCACCACCACATGGCCGAAGGTCCGCGCCGGTGGGCCGTCCAGCAGGGCGGCCGCCTCGTCCAGCAGCGGCAGGTCCGCGTCGG